>NZ_BAAAQN010000070.1:0-59564 GCF_039531695.1 Catenulispora yoronensis | reverse complement strand
CCGCCTCGTCGGGATCCTGCACGGCTGCCTGAAAACCGGCACCCTCTACGACGAAGCCACCGCCTGGACAAACCAGCACGAACCCATCACCACTTGACAGCCCTAACTCCAGGGATGTCTTTGACCTTGGTTTTCACCCACAGCGCAGCAGTTCTCGGAGCCTGACCGCACCACCCACCCGAGGACCGCAACTGACCAGTCAGCACCATGGCCGAAGGTCGTCAAAAAAGCCTTCAACCCCACCACCAACCGCACCCACCAACACCAAAAAACCAGCACCCAAACCACCACCACGTAGGTGACCGTGAAGTCGGGAGTGCAACAAACCACCCACCCCCTCACCCCACCCCCTCACCCCACCCCCCTACCTCCGAGCCCAAGCCGTAACCTGCCCCGCCAACCAAGCCGCCCCCGGCGCCAACTCCGCCTCAATCCGCTCCGCCCTCCCCGCATCCACCCGCACCGCCCCCACCCTCAACTTCCGCCGCCGCTCCCCCCGCTCCCGCAACATCCGTATCCGCAAATGCGTCGGAGGATGCGTAGCATCCGCACAAGCCCCCCGCGCCGCATCCTCCACCGCCAACCGCTCCCGCTCCTCCCCCGGCAACCCCGCCGCGAAATCCGCGACCAACCGCCAAGGATGCGAAGGCACCCGCGCGTCGACCGCCCGATGCAGCATCTCCATTGCCGCATGCGACGTCGGCAGTTGCTCCAACGCCCCGATCATCGCCTCGGTCCCCGCGATCTCCGCAGCAAGCTGATCCGCGAGATACTCCGCCCTCGGCTGCGACCGCCGATAAATACTCTCGCCCCCGCGATACACCAAATGCAGCGGCACGATCACATCCACCAGATTCCGCAGCTTCGGCGGCCGGCTCCGCAGAATCCGCGCGGACGTCAGCGGATGCGCCACCTCGTACCACCGATGCAACGTATCCAGCGCCGTCACCCCCACCAACCGCCGCTGAAGACTCCCATCCACCCCATGCGCGACCTCGTGCGCCAAAATCGCCAACCGCTGCTGCGGCGTCAGCACCGTCCACAACGGCACCCCAATACTCAACCGCCGCTCACCACGCCAGCCATAAGCACCCGTAGCCGCGTTGCCGCCAGTAGTGAGCGTCACAAGATCCACAGCCCGAGCACCCTGACGCGCCGCTATCTCATCGAGCAGCCCGTACAACTCCGGCGCATCAACCCGCTCCACCACCCGCACATCGTCATCAGCCTTCGGAATCCGAGGCCGCAGCGTGTACGCCAAATACATCAGCATCGGCCCGAAAAGCCACCCGGCCACAGTCCTTGGCAACGCCACCACCAGCACCAACCCAGCGGCCAGCACCACCACCGTCCCCATATGCACAGCGACCGCAAACCCCATAGCCAAGAACCGATACGTCCGGCTCGGCCGCAGATCCTCGACCCGGACGAGCCTGCGGAACAACCGCTCGGCTCTCCGGTCCGCCGCTCTCAGAACGCTCCCAGCGCAGGCTGCGGCCACACCGACAACACGACCGCAACGAGCACCGTCAACCCGATCGCAATACGCAGCGTCGTCGGCGTCCTCCCAGCCTCGACACCCGCAGCCGCAGCCGCACCCGCACCCGCACCCGCACCCGCTCCCGCTCCCGCTCCCGCTCCCGGCACCGAAACCCCACCCGGCACCACAAACAACCGCGCCGCCCAAGCAAGGTAGTAATACAGCGCCACAACGACATTCACCGCCATAACCACCGCAAGCCACACCAAATGCGACCCAGCAGCAGCCCCGAAAACCGCCACCTTCGCGAACAACCCCATAACCCCCGGCGGCAACCCCGCCAAGCACAACAAGAAGAACGCCAACGCCGCCGAAGCCAACGGCCGCGTCCGCACCAACCCCCGATACCCCTCCAACCCCGTACCACCCCGCACCGAATGAACCACTGCGAAAGCGCCCAAGTTCATCGCCGAGTACATGATCAAGTAAGCAATCGAAGCATTGACATGCTTCACATAAGAAACCGGATCATGCGCCGCCAACGGCACCAAAATGTACCCAGCCTGCGCGACCGTCGACCACGCCAACAACCGCACAGCATCCGTCTGCCGCAACGCCACCAAGTTGCCGACCGTCATCGTCAACGCGGCCAGCACAGCCAACAACGGCCCCGTCTTATGCAGCAACGGACTGAAAGCAGTACCAGTAAGCAGAATCAACCCCGCGAACCCCGCCGCCTTCGACACCACCGACAAGTACGCCGCAATCGGCACCGGCGCACCGGCATACGTATCCGGCGTCCAAAAGTGGAACGGCACCGCGGAGACCTTGAACCCGAAGCCCACCAACGTCAGCCCGACACCGAGATACGCCAGATGCCGAACCGGTCCGCCCTGCACCGCAGCCAGATGCAGCGCGACCGGACCGAAGTGCACGTTCCCCGTGACCCCATAAACCAGGCTGATCCCGAACAGCATCACAGCGGTGGACGCCACCGACACCAAGAAGAACTTCAACGCCGCCTCGGACGACCGCCCGCTCCACCGCTTCAACCCCACCAGAGCGAACGCCGGCAGCGACACCGTCTCCAACGCGATCGTCAGCGAGATCAGATCCCGCGACCCGGCCAGCACCAGCACCCCGGCCACCGACGACAGCAGCAAGAAGTGGTACTCCCCGGTCGGAATCCGATCCCGCCTCATCGACGAAGCCGACATCAGAACCACCACGAACGCCCCGGCCAACGCGATGAACTGGAAGATCAACGTGAACCGGTCGGCGATGTAGCTACAGGTCTCCGGCATCAGCGCCATGGTCTTCGGCCCGGACGCATACATCCCGATCGCGCTCTGCGGCATGCAGAACGTGCCATGCGTCCGTCCCGGCCACAACGCCAGATCCGGCGCCGCCGCCCCGGCCAGCACGGCCAGCGACAGCCACGACACCACGTGCTTGAAGCGCGGAGCCAGGAACAGCTCGGCGATCAGCACCATCACCGCGCCGGCGGCGACCACCAGCGGAGCGGCGATCTGCGCGTAGGAGATGTTCTGGACGAGGGAGGCGACCGCCACGTCAGACTCCCTTCATCAGGACTTGGACAGCAGGATTGGTGATGCCCAGCAGCATGGCCGGCCACAGCCCGGTGGCCAGCGTCAACAGGACCAGCGGGCTCCAGGTCACGGTCTCGACGGCGGTCAGCTCGGTCATCTCAGGCGCCTCGGCTGCCTCGGCTGCCTCGGCTGTCTCGGCCGAACTCCCGTCGGCATCCGAATCAGTACCCGACCCGACTCCCGACCCGACTCCCGACCCAACCCCCACAACCGCCGCCGGCCCCATGCAAACCCGCCGCACAACGGCCAACAAATAAGTCGCGGTCAGCACCAACCCCAACCCCGCGACCGCCGCCATAGCGATATACGACCCCTGCCTTAACCCGGACCCGGGCCTGGTAGCCGAGAACAACGCCAGCACCTCGCCCCAGAACCCGGCCAGCCCAGGCAGCCCCAACGACGCCATAGCCGCAAAAGCAAGCAGCACACCGTACTTCGGCGCCCTCCGATAGAGCGCACGCCCGAGATCATCAAGCTTCGCCGAGTGCATACGAACCTTGAGACCACCGACCAAGAAGAACAGCAGCCCGGTAATCAGCCCATGCGCCACCGAAGCGAACAGCGCCGCGTTCATCCCGACCGGCGTCAACGACCCGATGCCCAGCAGCACAAAGCCCATGTGGCCGATCGACGAGTACGCGATAAGCCGCTTCAGATCGCCATCCGGCTTGCGCACGATCGACAGACACGCCAACGACCCGTAGATGACCCCGACAACACCGAACGCGGCCAGCGCCGGAGCATACGTCGGAGCAGCCTGCGGCAGAATCGGCACCGCGATCCGAACGAACCCGTAAGTACCCATCTTCAGCAGCACCCCGGCCAACAGCACCGACCCGGTGGTCGGCGCCGCCGTATGGGCGTCAGGCAGCCACGTATGCAACGGGAACATCGGCGTCTTCACCGCGAACCCCAGCGCGATCAACGCGAACGCGGTCAGCGCCGCGCCCTTGGGCACGTCCGAACGCGCATGCGCCGTGAGCCACGCGATGTCGAAGCTGTCGGCGTAGGCGAACACCACCAGGAACCCGACGACCATGACGGCCGAGCCGAGCAAGGTGTAGAGGATGAACTTGGTGGCCGCCGCCTTGGCGCCCTCGCTGCCCCAGTTCGCGATCAGCGCCCACATGGGGAGCAGCACGATCTCGAAGAAGATGAAGAACAGAATGAGGTCGCCGGCCAGGAAAGTGCCGAGCACGCCGATCTCCAGCATGAGCAGCAGGGCCGTATAAGACCTCTGGCTCCCGCCGTCCGGCACGTGCCTTATGGAGTAGAAGAAGCACAGCGCCGACAACAACGCGGTGAGCAGGACCAGCGGGAGCGAGATCCCGTCCACGCCGAGCTGGAACCTGACGTGCAGGGCCGGGATCCAGTTCCAGTCCACGCGGCCCTGGTAGCCGGTCTTGGCGTAGTCGAACACGCAGGCCAGCACGATCGTCAGGACCAGCACGGCGGCGCCGGTGTAGAACCCGAGGCGGGTGGCGAGCCGTTCGGCGACGGCCCGCGGGAGCGCGTACAGCGCGACGATCCCGGCGAGCGGGACCAGCAGTGTCGCCAGCAAGAGGGCGTTCATCGCTTCCCTACCTTCCGAATCCGAGGGCGGCGGCGATGACGACGACTCCGGTCAGCACCCCGGTGAGGTAGAGCTGGACGTTGCCGGTCTGGAGCCGCCGCAGACCCTCGCCGAGGGCGCGGGAGGCGGTGCCGCTGCCGCGGACGTAGCCGTCGACGACTTCGGCGTCGAGGAAGACGACGGCGTCGGCGGCGAGCTGGACCGGGCGGACGGCGACGGCGTCCTGGAGGTCGTCGGCGTGGAAGCCCTCGCGGGCGGGCCGGCGGAGAAGGCCGAGGACGCGGTTCGGGTCGGTCCCGGGCTTGGCGCGCAGCGCGCTGAAGACCAGCGCGAGGCCGAGCAGCAGGGCCAGGACGGCGAGGAGCGTGGAGAGCGGGGCCGGGCTGAGGCGGTAGGCGTCGGCGGGCTGGATCAGCTTGCCGGCCTCGGCGGCGGCGGTGCGGTAGGCGTTGCCGTCGGCGTCGCCGAGCCAGGAGGCGAACCAGCCGTGGTTGAGGCCGACGAAGCCGAAGACCGTGGTGATCGCGGCGAGGACGACGAGCGGGCCGAGTTCGGCGAGGGGGGCTTCGGGGCCGGTTCTGGGTTTGCCCGCGCCCTCACCCGCGCTCGCAGCGGCACCTGCGCCCGTGCCCTCCTCCACACCAGTACCCGCACCAGCACCCACACCCACGACCGCGCCCGGTTCGGACTTCGCCTCCTCGGAGGCGGCGACCAGGGCTTCCAGAGCGGCCGCACCGGTTTCCGAGGCTGGAACGATTGTTTTGGCGACCTCGGCTGCGGCTTCAGCAGGCGTCTCAGCAGCCTTACGATCCCGGCGCAGCCAGACCCGGTCCAGCGGCACAAAAAGCATCCACCAAGTGCGCAGGCAGTAGGCGGCGGTGAGCAGGCCGGTCAACAACGTCGCGATCAGGACCAGCCAGCCGATGCCGCTGGGCGGCGTGCCCAGGACCGACTTGGCGGGACCGCTCTGGGTCGCCGTCTCGTAGGCCACTCCGGCGATGGACTCCTTGGAGAAGAAGCCCGAGAACGGCGGGAGGCCGGCGAGCGCGGCCAGGCCGATCGTCGTCGTGACGAACGTGACCGGGAGCTTGCGGCGCAGGCCGTGGGCGTTGAGCTCGTCGACGTTGCCGGTGCCGGCCTTGTGGATAACGACGCCGGCGGCGAGGAACAGCAGCGCCTTGAAGCCGCCGTGCGACATCAGGTGGAAGACCGCGGCGTCGCGGCCGCCGGCCGCCAGCGCGGCGACCATCAGGGCGAGCTGGCTGACCGTGGAGTAGGCCAGGATCCGCTTGAGGTCGCGCTGCGCGAAGGCGGACAGCGCGGCGGTGACGGCGGTCAGGGCGGCGGCGATCGCGAGGATCCACAGGGCGGCGGGCGTCACCAGGAACACCGGGTAGAGGCGGGCCACGACGTAGACGCCGGCCGCGACCATGGTGGCGGCGTGGATCAGGGCGCTGATGGGCGTGGGGCCGGCCATCGCGTCCGGGAGCCAGGTCTGGAGCGGGATCTGGGCGCTCTTGCCCATGACACCGCCGATCAGCAGGATCGCGCCGGCCGCGGTGTAGCCGTGGCCGCCCTGGTGGATCGCGTGCTGGACGATCGGCTCGACGCGGAAGCTGCCGGCGCCGTGGGCCAGGAACAGGATGCCGAGCAGGAACGGGACGTCGCCGAACTTGGTGACCAGGAACGCTTTGATGCTCGCGCTGCGGGCCTCGGGGCGCTCCCAGTGATGGCCGATGAGGAAGTAGGAGCAGGCGCCCATGACCTCCCAGCCGACCAGCAGCAGCAGGAGGTCGGTCGAGTAGACGACGACCAGCATCGCGGCGGTGAACAGCGAGATGAGGGCCGTGTAGGAGGTGTAGCGCTCCTCGTGGGCCATATAGGTCACGGAGTAGAGCTGGACGGCGGTGGCGACGACGCCGACCAGGACCGCGATCAGCGCGGCGAGGCCGTCGACGCGGGCGCCGAGCCAGAGCTCCGGCCCGCCGGTGGCGGCGTAGCGGACGCGCGACTCGGTGGCGGCGCCGGTGCCGTGGCCGAACAGGACGACGAAGGTGAGGACGGCCGCGGCGGCGGTGGGGACGACGGCCAGCGCCGGCACGGCCTTGCGTCCGCGCTCGGTGATCGAGACGGCCGCGAGGGCGGCGGCGGACGCCAGCGGGAGCAGGGGGATCCAGAGCGCCACGGTGCTCGCTTGGCTCACTTGGCCACCGCCTTGTCGTTCTCGGAGGCCGCCGGCGGCGTCGGGGACGGCAGGCGCTTGAGGCCCAGGGCGCCGTCCTCGCCGAGCTCGCGGGCGTCGTCGATGGCGGCGGTGCCGCGGTTGCGGTACAGCATGAGCACGATCGCCAGGCCCAAGCCGGTCTCGGCGGCGGCGACGGTGATGAGGAAGATCGTGAACACCTGGCCCATGCCCAGCCGGTCGCGCAGCAGGGCGGAGAAGGTGACGAGGTTCAGGTTGACGGCGTTGAGCAGCAGCTCGACGGCCATCAGCACGGCGACGGCGTTGCGGCGGACGAGCATGCCGTAGACGCCGACGGCGAACAGGAGCGCGGCGAGGGTGAGGGGGGAGACGGCGTGCATGTCAGACCTCGGCCTCCGGGGTGGGGGACTGCTCCGTGAGGGCCTGGGCCGCAGGGGCCTGGTACTGGTCCTGGTACTGGTCCTGGTCCGAGACATCGCGCCGGGAGAGGACGATCGCGCCGACGAGCGCCGCGAGCAGCAGCACGGACAACACTTCGAACGGCAGCACCCAGTACTGGAACAGGCTGGAGCCGACGGCCTTGGCCGTCCCATCGGCGACGACCGCGCGCGGATCGAACCACGTGCTGCGAACCGCGTCAGCGATGACGGTGACCAGAACCCCGGCCGTGGCCAGCCCGACAACCAGCGCGGCCCAACGGTTGTTGGAGTCGAGCTCGGTGGTACGCCCGATCGGCGCCCGGGTCAGCATCAACCCGAACAACAGCAGCACCGCAACCGCACCGACGTAGATCAGCACCTGCACCCACGCGACGAACTCGGCGGCAAGCAGGAGATAGCACCCGGCCAGCCCACCGAGCGCGACGACGAGCCACAACGCGGCGTGCACGAGATTGCGAACGGTGACGGTCAGCACAGCGGCACCGAAGGTGAGGAGACCGACGAGGATGAAGGTGATCTCCACACCGGTGGTGGAGCCGAGGGCCCGGGTGGTGGTCATCCGCCGGCCTCCGGGGTGGACTCCGGAGTGTCCTCGGGCGTGGGGGACGCCGGGGGCTCGGAGGGGGCCGCGGTTTTGCGCGGGCGGGGCTTGGGCTTCGGCTTGGGGGGATCGGCGCCGGAGGCGGGGGCGGGGGCGAGATCTGGGTCGGGGGTCAGGTCGGGGGTCGGGGTGGCTTTGCGGGGGGTGGATTTGGTGGTTTTGGCGGCGGTGCTCTTGGAGGCGGCCGACTTGCGGGGGCGGGCGGCTTTTTTGGCGGCCGGCTTCGGCTCGGTGGATTCGGTGGACTCGGCGGATTCGGTGGACTCGGTGGGCGGCTGGTCGCTGGTGGCGACCGGCTCAACCGAAGCCTCTGAATCAGCAAGCGACTCAGCCGCAGCAGCTTCAGCGACAGACTCTTCGCTCACAGCCTCCGGCTCAACCTCGACCAGCTCGCTGACAGCAACCGACTCAGCCGACTCGACTGCTTCGGCGCTCGGCTCAGCGGCAACAGCTTCAGCCACGCTCGCAGCTTCCGGCTCCGAACCAGCAGGCGACTCGACCACTTCGGTGCTCAGCTCAGCGGCAACAACATCAGCCGCAGCTTCTTCGCTCACAGCCTCCGGCTCAACCTCGACCAGCTCGCTGGCGGCAACTGGCTCAGCCGAAGCACCAGCAGGCGACTCGACCACTTCGGCGCTCGGCTCAGCAGCAACAGCTTCAGCCGCGCTCGCAGCCGCCGCAGCCTCCGCAACAGCCCCAGCATCGATCGGCTGCGTCACCGCCGCAGCGGCAGCCGCAGCCGCGATTTCGTCCTTCAGCGCCGCCGACAATTCCTTACCCGGCAGCGGCTGGGTCGGGGCCTCGACCGTGATCTTCGGGATCTCGGCGGTGTCGTTGATGTCGTCCGGGCGGATCTTCGGGATTTCCGCTGTGTCTGCCTCGGGCGGGCGCGGTGTGGCCGGGGTGCCGCCTTCGGGGCTGGGCGCTAGGGCGGCTGCGGCGGCGCGGTCGGCGGCTGCCTTCGCTTCGGCGGCGGCTTGCTTCTCGACTGTTTTGCGGGCCGCGGTCACTTCCTTCGCGGGTTCTGCGTTCTCCGCGTGGGGTGGCGGGACCGGGACGGTCCACATCCAGTCGCGGAGGCGGTCCTTCTCGTGGAGGAGGTCGACGATGTCGAATTCGGCGTACTCGAACTCCGGGGACCAGAACAGGGCGTCGAAGGGGCAGGCCTCGATGCAGATGCCGCAGTACATGCAGAGGCTGTAGTCGATCGCGAAGCGGTCCAGGACGTTGCGGGTGCGGTCGCGCTGGCCCGGTTCGGCGGCGGGGACTACTTCTTTGTGGCTGTCGATGTAGATGCACCAGTCGGGGCATTCGCGGGCGCACAGCATGCAGGAGGTGCAGTTCTCCTCCAGCAGGGCGATGACGCCGCGGCTGCGGGGCGGCAGGTCCGGTTTCACGTCCGGGTACTGCGCCGTCACCGAGCGGTGGGTCATCGTCTTCAGCGTCGTGGCCAGGCCCTTGGCCAGGCCCGCGCCCGGCAGGCCGCGCTTGTCGGGCTTGTCGGCGCTCTTGCCCTCGCCCATCAGACCACCTTCAGGATTCCGGTCAGCGCGATCTGCGCCAACGCCAGCGGGATGAGCGTCGTCCACGCCAGTTTCTGCAACTGGTCCTCGCGCAGGCGCGGGTAGCTGACCCGCAGCCAGATCACCAGGAAGGCCAGCAGCAGGGTCTTGGCCAGGGTCCAGAACCAGCCGAAGCCCGCGGCTCCGAGCCCGAGGTAGAAGGGGCCGCGCCAGCCGCCGAGAAAAAGGACGGTGGTGAGCAGCGCCAGGACCACGATGCCGGCGTACTCGGCCAGCAGGAATAGGGCGAAGCGGATGCCGGTGTACTCGGTGTACGCGCCGAAGATGATCTCGGAGTCGGCGACCGGCATGTCGAACGGCGGGCGTTGCAGCTCGGCCAGCCCGGAGACGAAGAACACGAACAGGCCCATCACCTGCCACGGCAGCCAGTACCAGTGCCAGGCCGCGGCGATGCCGGTCAGGGACAGCGTCCCGGCGGCCATCGCGACCGAGGCGGCGGCCAGGATCATCGGCAGCTCGTACGCCATCAGCTGGGCCGCGCTGCGGATGCCGCCGAGCAGCGAGTACTTGTTCGCGCTGGCCCAGCCGGCCATCAGCGAGCCCAGCACCCCGACGCCCATCACCGCGAGCACGAAGAACAGGCCCGCGTCCAGGTTCCGCCCGACCTGCGTGCCGGGCCCGATCGGGATCGTCACCAGCACCACGAGGTACGGGATCAGAGCGACGGCCGGCGCCAGCTGGAACACGCGGCGGTCGGCGGCGGCCGGGACCACGCTCTCCTTCTGCGCGAACTTCACGCCGTCGGCGACGAGCTGCGCCCAGCCGTGGAAGGCGCCGGCGTACATGGGCCCCACGCGGGACTGCATGTGCGCCATCGCCTTGTGTTCCATCTGGCCCACTAGCAGCGGCACGACCAGGAAGAAGCCCAGGATGATGGCCAGGCGGACGACGGCGTCCGTGACGGTCATGCTCCGCCTTCCTGTCGTGCGGCGGAGTCGTCTTCGGGACCGGTTTCGGGACGGGTTTCGGGGCGGCCTTCGGGACGCCCTTCGGAACCGCCGCCGGCCCGCGCGTCGGAGGACGCCTGCGGAGCCTCCGGCAGCGGCTTCAGCCA
Source organism: Catenulispora yoronensis (assembly GCF_039531695.1). Lineage (NCBI taxonomy): Bacteria > Bacillati > Actinomycetota > Actinomycetes > Catenulisporales > Catenulisporaceae > Catenulispora > Catenulispora yoronensis. The sequence goes on along the minus strand of NZ_BAAAQN010000070.1, from coordinate 49,020 downwards.
GCCGTCCGGGACGCCGGGCGGCACCATGCGGCGGCGAGTCGCGGCGGGCTTGCCACCGGCCCGGCCAGCAGCAGCACCGCCGGCAGCGCCGCGAGCAGCGGCACCGCGGGCCGCGCCGGCACCGGCGCCGGCGCCGGTAGCCGTAGCCGTGGCAGCAGCAGCGCCGTGCGAACCGCCACCACCGCCCTCACCCGGCTCCTTGACCCCCGGCCACTCCTTGGCGACCCGCGCCGCCAGCACGAAGTCCTTCCGCAGCGGATGCCCGTCGAACCCGTCGGGCAGCAGCAGCGGGATCAGGTTCGGGTGCCCGGTGAACGCGACCCCGAACATCTCGGCGGTCTCCCGCTCGTGCCAGTTCGCGCCCCGGTAGACCCCGACCGCCGACGGCAGCACCGCCTTGTCCTGCGGGATGCGGGTCCGGATGAGCAGCCGCGTCGCCTTCTCGTCGCCCTCGATCTTGGCGACGTGCGCGAACACGTCGAACCCGGCGTCCTGCTCGTCGACGGCGGACAGCCAGTCGAAGAACGTATAGCCGTAGTCGCGCGCGCGCTCAAGCGCCGCCAGCCAGTCCTCGGGCGCGACGGTGACGGTGCGCTCGCCGAAGGTCTCCTGGACATCGCTCCAGGTCTCGGCCTCGTGCTCAGTCATCGTCGGGGTCCGGCTTCTGGTTGAGGATGTTAAGGCCGATGTCGCGGGAGCGCCTCAGCTCCTTGGGATAGCGCCGGTAGAAAAGCTTCGGCGGCTTCGGCTTCTCCACGATGGGGAGCATCACCGTCGGGGCGTCTTCGCGCGGTGGGAGCAAGGACACCGGAGCCTGTGCCGTGGCGATGATGTCCGCGATCGTCTTAGAGGATGCCTTAGCGTCGGCAGTCTCTGTAGTTCCCTTGGGGAGCTCTTTAGTATTGCGGCGCGTAAAGGGAAGGCGCGGCGCCTTGCGCGGGTCGCGACCGCTATAGCGCGCGGCGAGGTCTTCCCCCGCGATCTTCTCCTGAAGCTTGATGATGCCCTGGAGAAGCGCCTCGGGGCGGGGCGGGCAGCCCGGTACATAGACGTCCACCGGGATGAGCTGGTCCACGCCCTTAGTCACACAGTACGAATCCCAGTAGGGCCCGCCGCAGTTGGAGCAGGAGCCGAAGGAGATCACGTACTTGGGCTCGGGCATCTGGTCGTACAAGCGCTTCACTGCCGGGGCCATCTTGTCCGAGACCGTTCCGGACACGACCATGAGGTCGGCCTGGCGCGGGCCCGGCGCAAAGGGGATGACGCCGAGGCGGATGAAGTCGTGGCGCGCCATGGAGGTGGCGATGAACTCGATCGCGCAACAGGCCAGGCCGAAGTTGAAGACCCAGAGGGAGTAGCGGCGTCCCCAGTTGAGAACCACGCGCATGGGCTGCGGCGCGGCACTGTTGAGGAGCCCTAAGGCGGCGCCGCTTCCACTGCTCTGCGGAGCACCTACGCTGGGAGTCGGGAGGTCTACAGCCATTCCAGCACACCCTTCTTGTAGGCGTAGAGCAAGCCGACCGCGAGGAAGCCGAGGAAGACGAACATCTCCGCGAGCGTCGTGCCCTTGAAGCCGGGAGCGGCGAAGATGGTCGCCCAGGGGAACAGGTATACGGCATCCACGGCAAAAATCGCATAGAGGAATGCGTATACGTAGTACCGGACTTGAGTGTGCGCCCATCCCTCGCCGACCGGGTCGACGCCGCATTCGTAGGTGAGGAGCTTCTCGGGGCTCGGCGCATAAGGCCGGAGCAGGCGGTTCGCACCGAAGGCGACCGCCACGAAGGCCACACCCAGGAGCAGGAGGATGCCGACCACGGAATAGGCGCTGAAATAGCTGCCGTCACTCCCCGCGCTCGCCGCGTTTCCGGCCGCTGTGACCGCCGGTCCATGCCCTGTCATAGGTGACAGGTTAGTGGTCCGGGCGGGCCGCGTTGAGCACGGCACCGTCCAGTGGACGGGTGAGCGGACCTCCGGGCGGGCCGGGACCGATCGTCCCGGCCTGCTCGACGTCAGGCCTTTGCCGCCTCCAGCAGCCAGTGGTTGTTGCTCCAGACCACCGAGAACGTCCGCGTGCTGGCGTTGCCGGTGGGCGGCGGGTCGTCGACGGTCACCAGCATGGTGGTGGCGTTCGTGCCCGGCTTCGTCGCCGTCACCTTGCGGCCGCGCAGATAGGCGGCGTCGATCGTGGACCAGTTGTCCTTGAAGTACTTCTCACACATCGCCAGCGGGTCGCCGCTGCCGTCCCAGCCCGCCTTCTTGGCCGCACCCTTCTGCGCGGAGGTGGTCTGGGAGGTGCAGACCGTCTTGAAGTCGCGGTCCGCGGCGGCGCCGTAGAGGCCGCGCAGGACCACGTCCTTGGCGCCCGCCTCGCCCTGAGCTCCGCCGATCGCGCCGGCCGCCGACGACGTCGAGGGCTGCGACACGGGGGTGGAGGCGGCCGGGGTGCCGGCGGAGGTGGAGGCGCCGTCGGCCGGGGGTGCGACGGCGGTGGTGGAGGCGGCGGGGCTCGGCGTGCCGCCACCGCCGGAGAGGGCCAGGACCGTGCCGCCGACACCGGCCACGACCAGCACCGCGGCGCCGGCGATGACGCCGATGCGCTTGTTGCGGGACCAGCCGCCGGGGGTGTCGCTGTCGTGCAGCGTCGGCTTCGGGCCCGCCGGGTAGGCGCGGTCGGGCGAGAGCGGGGGGCGCTGCTGCTCGGGCGCGCCGTAGGGGGAGGCCATGGACGGTGGGAGGGGGACCACGGTCATGTGGCTGAGTGGGTTCTGCTGTGCGTTCTGCGGTGAGTTGTGTGGTGGGTTCTGCGGTGAGTTGTGTGGCGAGTACTGGTGCGGGGGCTGCTGGGGCTGCTGTCCGAATTGCTGAGGGGGCTGCTGTGCGAATGGCTGAGGAGGTTGCTGTCCGAACGGCGGCTGGGGTTGTTGCGCGAACGGCTGCTGAGGTTGTTGCGGGAACGGCTGCTGCGGCTGGGCGGAGTACGGCGGGGCGGCCGGGGCAGGCGGCGGAGGCTGGTGGGCCGGGGCGCCGGCGGGAGCGGTGAAGCCCTTGGGCGGCGTCATCGGCTGCTGGAGGTGGGGCGGGATGGGCGGGGCGTGGTGGATCTGGGTGGCCGGGGACCAGGTGGTGCTCGGGACGTCGGTGCGTGCGGTGGCGTCGAGGTCCGGATTGAAGTCGCTCTTGGCGGTCGGCGGGGCTTCCTCGGGCGCGGGAGCGTCGGACGGCGGCGCGGGGGCAGGGAAGCCGAAGCCGGTGGCGAACGCGGGTTCGGCGATCGAGGGGATGCTGACCGACGGCGGGGCGCTCGGGGTGGTGGTCGGTGTGGTGGTCGAGGCTGTGTCGTCGAGGTCGGGATCGCGGTCGGGATCGCGGTCGGTGGGGGTGACCGCTGGGATGTTGAACTCGGTCGCGAAGGTCGGGGGCGCGATCGAAGGGATGCCGACCGAGGCCGAGCTGGCGGGCTTCTCCTCGGGCTCGGAGTCCGAACTGGTCGGGGTCACCGCCGGGATGTTGAACTCGGTGGCGAACGTCGGCGGGGCGATCGACGGAATGTTGATGGAAGCCGAGCTCGCGGGCTCGTCTTCGGGCTCGGAGTCCGAGCTGGTCGGAGTGACCGCTGGGATGTTGAACTCAGTCGCGAACGTCGGCGGCGCGATCAACGGGATGTTGATGGAGGCCGAGCTCGCAGGCTCGTTTTCGGGCTCGGAGTCCGAGCTGGTCGGAGTGACCGCTGGGATGTTGAACTCGGTCGCGAAGGTCGGGGGCGCGATCGAGGGGATGCCGACCGAGGCCGAGCTGGCGGGCTTCTCCTCGGGCTCGGAGTCCGAACTGGTCGGGGTCACCGCCGGGATGTTGAACTCTGTCGCGAAGGTCGGCGGGGCGATCGACGGGATGCCGACCGACGGCTTCTCTTCGGGATCGGGATCGGTCGGGCCGGCGGCGGGGATGTTGAACTCCGTTGCGAAGGTCGGCGGCGCGATCAAGGGGATGCCGGGGCCGTCGGCGGGGGCGCCGGCTGGGGCTGGAGCTTCGGCCTCGAGCGCGGTGGCCTCGATGGTCAGCTCGGCCGACTCGGAGAGCTTCTTCGCCTCCTCGCCGATCGGCCGGAAGCCCGGCGGCAGGCCCGGGATGACCGGGGTCTGCGGCTCGTCGTCCCAGGGAGAGGCGGCGGGCTGCTCGGCCTCGGCCTGCGGCGACGCGGCGGCGTTGGCGGCCGAAGCGGCGACCCAGGCAGGCGTCTGCGGGTCGGCGGGGCCGGACGGGTTCGCGGCGCCGGGCGGGCTGACGATGGTCGGCATGTCGCTGCCGGACGGACCGGACGGGCCCCAGGCAGGACCGGTCGGCTGGGGGCCGGCGGTTCCCCAGACCGGTTGGGCGCCGGAGGGAGGGCTCTGGCCTGCGGCGCCCCAGGCGGGCTGGCCATCAGGCGCAGGCTGGCTCGGCGCGGGAGCCGGACCACCAGCAGTACCCCACACCGGTTGCGCACCGGGAGGAGGGTTCTGACCAGCAGTGCCCCAGGCGGGCTGGCCATCAGACCCGGGCTGACCCGGCGCAGGAGCCGCGCCACCAGCAGTCCCCCAAGCAGGCTGGCCACCACTGGTTCCATCAGATCCGGGCTGACTCGGCGCAGGAGCCGGACCAGGACCACCAGCAGTCCCCCACACCGGCTGAGCACCGGGAGGAGGGTTCTGACCAGCAGCACCCCAAGCAGGCTGACCACTGTTCGTACCGCCAGGCCCAGGCTGACCAGCCGCGGGAGCCTGGCCACCGCCAGTGCCCCAACCGCCGCCGGTCCCGTCAGGACCAGCCTGGCCGCCGGTGTTCCCCGGCCCGTACTGGCCCGGCCCGGAAGCCGGACCCTGCGCCCCAGCTCCAGCTCCAGCCCCGACCCCAGCCCCACCCTTCCGCCGCAAAAATCCGCCCAGCCCCCCGCCGCTCTTGCTCCCGCTCCCGCTCCCCCCAGCCGCCGTCCCGCCCGCTGGCGCCGCCGGCGGCATCAGCGTCTGCCGGACCGAAGCCAGCTCCACCTGGCGGGAGGCCAGGTCGCGGGATATCGCCGGCGGCAGCCAGCCGGTCACGTCGGTGCCGGGCAGGGGTGGGATGCCCTGGCCGCCTCCGTCGAGGGCGGCGCGGCACATGTCGACCAGTTGGGAGGGGGTGGGGCGGGCGGCCGGGTCCTTGGTGAGGCAGGCGCGGGCGATGTGGGCCAGGGCCGGTTCCAGGCCTTCGAGGTTGGGGGCGTGGTGCTCGACGCGGTAGAGGATGCTCATCGCGTTGCCGTCGCCGAAGGCGGTGCGGCCGGTGGCCGCGTAGACCAGCATGCCGCCGACCGCCCAGACGTCGGCGGGGGCGCCGACGTCGGCGCCGGCCACCTGCTCCGGGGCCATGAAGCTGGGGGTGCCCAGGCGCATGCCGGTGCTGGTGAGCATGCTGGCGTCGACGGCGCGGGCGATGCCGAAGTCGATGACGCGGGGCCCGTCGGAGGCGACCAGGACGTTGGCCGGCTTCAGGTCGCGGTGGACGATGCCCGCGGTGTGGATGGCTTGCAGCGCCAGGCCGATGCCGACGCCGAGGTGGGCCACCGAGCGGGGGGCGAAGGGGCCGGCGAGCTGGACGGCGGAGCTGAGCGGCGGGCCGGGGATGAAGTAGGAGGCCAGCCACGGGGTGGCGGCGGTGGGGTCGGCGTCGGTGACCGCGTTCACGAACGGGGAGTGGACCGCGCGGGCCGCCGCTATCTCGCGGGTGAAGCGGCGGCGGAAGTCGCTGTCGGTGGCGAAGTCCGGGCGCAGCACCTTCAGCGCGTAGGCCGGGCCGGAGGGGGCGAAGGCCAGGAAGACGTGTCCCATGGCGCCCTGGCCCAGCCGGCCGCGGACCAGGTACGGGCCGATCTCGCGGGGGTCGGCGTCGAGCAGCGGCTGGATGTTGCGGGAGACGATGCTGCCCGCGCCCAGGCCCCCGAAGGTGCCGCCGGGGGCTCCGGCTGCTCCGGGGGCTCCGGGTGCTCCTGATGCTCCGAGTCCTCCGGGGGCTCCCGGCGCTCCAGCTCCACCGGGTCCCGGGCCCGGCCGGTTGGCGTCCACTGAACTGCTCCCCCTCGTCGTCGCGGGCGCAGGACCGCCGACTGTGATGCGTCCGGCGGCCCGCCCCGTTGGGAAATACCCCCTGCCGCCCGCCTACTCTGCCCTAAGCGCGCGCAGCGCCGCACCCTTGGCCGTGGCCTGGGCGTTCAGATCGTCCTGGAACGCGCGCATCGCCCCGAGCAGCTCCAGATCGTGCGCGGCCAGGATCCGGGCGGCCAGCAGGCCGGCGTTGCGCGCCCCGCCGACCGACACCGTGGCCACCGGCACCCCGGCCGGCATCTGCACGATCGACAGCAGCGAGTCCATGCCGTCCAGGTACTTCAGCGGCACCGGGACGCCGATCACCGGCAGCGGCGTCACCGAGGCCAGCATGCCCGGCAGGTGCGCGGCGCCGCCGGCGCCGGCGATGATCACCTTCAGGCCGCGCCCGGCGGCGTTCTCGCCGTAGGCGATCATCTCGCGCGGCATCCGGTGCGCGGAGACCACGTCGACCTCGTGGGCGACGCCGAACTCGTCCAGTGCCTCGGCCGCCAGCCGCATCACCGGCCAGTCGGAGTCCGACCCCATGACGATCCCGACCAGGGGCGCGGCGCCCGGCTCACTCATCGATCTCTCCTCGCAGGTACGCGGCGGCGTGCCGGGCCCGTTCGACGGCGTCGCCGACCGTGGTGCCCAGGACGTTGACATGCCCGATCTTCCGGCCGGGCTTGACGCCCTTGCCGTACATGTGGACCTTGACCCCGGGGTCGTGGGCCATCACGTGCTTGTAGGCGGGGTAGACCTCGGGCAGGTCCAGCCCCAGCACGTTCGCCATCACCACCACCGGCGCCACCGGCCGGACCTCGCCCAGCGGCAGGTCCAGCACGGCCCGCAGGTGCTGCTCGAACTGCCCGGTAACGGCGCCGTCCATGCTCCAGTGCCCGGAGTTGTGCGGCCGCATCGCCAGCTCGTTGATCAGCACCTCGCCGTCCGGCGTCTGGAACATCTCCACCGCCAGCATCCCGGTCACCCCGAGCTCCTTGGCGATGGTCAGCGCGACCCGCTGTGCCTCCAGCGCGGCGGACTCCGGCAGCCCGGGCGCCGGGACGTAGACCTCGCGGCAGATCCCGTCGATCTGGAGCGACTCCACCACCGGGTAGGCCGCGGCCTGCCCGTGCGGGGAGCGGGCGACCTGCGCGGACAGCTCCCGCACGAACGGCACCTTGGCCTCGGCCAGCAGCGTCACGCCGCGCTCGGCGGCGCCGGCCAGCACGTCCTCGGCCTCGGCGAGGTCGTCGACGACCCAGACGCCGCGGCCGTCGTAGCCGCCGCGCGTGGCCTTCAGCACGTAGGGGAAGCCGACGGCCGCGCCGAAGTCGGCGAGGTCGTCCCTGGTCGCGACCAGGGCCCAGGCCGGGCAGGGCAGGCCGAGCTCGGTGAGCTTCTGCCGCATCTTGCCCTTGTCCTGCGCGTGGACGAGGGCGTCGGGGCCGGGGCGGACGGCCACGCCGGCGGCCTCCAGCTCGTGCAGGTAGTCGGTGGGGACGTGCTCGTGGTCGAAGGTCAGCACGTCGCAGCCGTCGGCGAACTTCCTCAGCACGTCGAGGTCGTCGTGGTCGCCGATCATGGTGCCGGGCATCACCAGGGCGGCCGGATCGTCGGGGCGCTGGGCCAGGACGCGGAGGTTGACGCCCAGGCCGATGGCCGCTTGCTGCATCATGCGGGCCAGCTGACCGCCGCCTACTACGCCTACAACGGGGAAGTTCACTGCCTAAGAATATCTGGACAGTTGAGGGGCTCCATAGCAGGACGAACCACCACGAATGGGTGGACGGCATCGTCACAGCTACGTAGCAGTGAGTAGATTTAACGCAGGTTTGGCGTCCGCCCGTCGATCCTTCTGAGAAGGGGACGGTACCCTCGGTGCGCTAGGAGAAAACCCGATGGAAGACAGGTGGCCCGCGGTGACGGTCGTGCGTTCGCTGTACAACCGGTTCGAGCACCTCGTCCACGAGCTGTCGAAGTTCGGGATCGTCGGCGCTGTCGCGCTGGTCGTCAACATCTCCGTGCTCAACGCGATGCTGCTGGCCGTCAAGGACAAGCAGATCTACGCGACGGTCGCCTCGACCGTGGTCGCGACCTGTGTCGCCTATGTGGGCAACCGCTACTGGACCTACAAGGACCGCGACAAGATCGACCGCCGCCGGGAGATGTTCCTCTTCTTCCTGATCAACGGCGTGGCCGCGGTCATCGAGGTGATGTTCGTCTTCATCGCCAAGTACGGCCTGGGCCAGGACGGCCCGCTGGCGGTCAACATCGCGAAGTTCGCGTTCGGCATGCCGGTCGGAATGCTGTTCCGCCTGTACTGCTACCGGACGTTCGTCTTCCCCGAGGGCTCCACCCTGGACGACGACGTCGTGGTCCCGGCCACCGCGCACACGCCGCTCTACCCGGCCGGCCACCCGCTGCACGTCCCGCACGGCCACCGGCAGCAGCCGGTCGCCGAGACCGCGTCGCACTGACGCCGGCCCGTCCAGCCAGCCGCCCCAGCCGTCTCGACCGAACCAGAAGACCCCGCCGTGCTCGTCGCCAAAGCCTTCTCGACCGTTCGCAAGCTGTACGCCGAAATGCTCAAGTTCGGCGTGGTCGGAGCGGTCGGAGTCCTCGCTGACGTCTCCAGCTCCAACCTGCTCTGGCAGCTCACCGGGCTGGGCCACACCGTGGCCTCGGTCGGCGGGACGATGGTCGCCACGGTGACCGCCTATATAGGCAATCGGTACTGGGTGTTCCGGGACCGGCCTGCGGACGCCCGCCGGCGGGAGATGGCGCTGTTCGCGCTGATCAGCTTGATCGGGCTGATCATTGAGAACAGCTTCGTGTTCGTTGCCGACCAGGTACTGGGCTTCCACAGCATCGCCGCGGCCAATGTCGCGAAGTTCATCTTCGGGCTGCCGGTGGCTGGGGTGTTCCGGTTCACGAGCTCGCATTTGCTGGTGTTTCCGGAGTCGCAGGCGGATGCTGACGCTGGGAGCGGGGCCGAGGGCGCGGTGGAGAGCTCGGAGGGGGCGGGTTCGCACAACGGGGATCGGGCTGCGGGGGCAGCGGCCGGTTGAGGCCTAAGCCGCAAGCCAGTTAAGGCCGAGGCTGGGCAGCCGGTTGACCCCTGCTCGAAATTTCCGATCAGCCTTACCGGGACCAAATTGCCCAGCCAGGTCGAGTCGCCACTCGTGAGCACTTTCCGGGGTAGCCCTGCCTGACCCAGCGGCAGGAGCTGACCCCCGAAGGCGAGCCCAAGCGCCCCCGAGGATCAGCGCGCAATCACCGACAGCGGCGAATGCTCGGTGAGGAACACCGCGAACACCGCCGGCCGCTGCAACACCAGGTTCAGCCGCCCGCCGTCGGCCTCGGCCAGCTCCCGCGCCACGGCCAGCCCCAGGCCGGTCGAGCCGCGCGAGGACGCCCCGCGCTCGAAGAGTTTGACCTCCAGGTCCGGCGCTATGCCCTCGCCCTCGTCGCCGACCTCCACCACGACCGAGCCGCCGGTGGCCCGGGTGTGCACGGTGACCGTGCCGGCGCCGTGGATCAGCGAGTTCTCCAGCAGCGTGGACAGGATCTGCGAGAAGGCGCCGGGGGTGGCCATCGCCATCAGGCGCCGCTCGCCGGAGACCACGATCCCGCGCCGCATCGACTGGTACGCCGGGCGCCACTCGTGCACCTGCTGCCGGATCACGGTGTCGACCTCGATCGGCACCGCCAGGTCCGAGCGCCGGTGGGTGCGGGCCGTGGTCAGTAGCCGCTGCACCACGTCGGTGAGGCGCTCCACCTGGGACAGCGCCACCTCGGCCTCGTCCCGGACGGTCTGCGGGTCGTCGGCCAGCGCGATGATCTCCTCCAGCCGCATCGACAGCGCGGCCAGCGGGGTGCGCAGCTCGTGCGAGGCCTCGGCGGCCAGCCGGCGCTCGGCGCCCAGCATGGTGGAGATCCGGTCCGCGGAGCTGTCGATCACCTCGGCGACCCGGTCCAGCTCGCTGATGCCGTAGCGGCGGTGCCGCGGCCGCGGGTCGCCGGAGCCGAGGCGCTCGGCGGTGGCGGCCAGCTCCTCCAGCGGCTTGGTGAGCCGGCGGGCCTGCAGGTAGGTCAGGCCGGTGGCGGCGACCAGCACGGCCAGCGCCACGCCCCCGATCAGGTACATCGAGCTGCGGATCTGGCGGTCGGCGGGAGCCCGCGGGGCTTGCACGATGACGTGCACGCTGACGTTGTTCAGCACGTGGTTGACGGTGTAGCTGGCGGTGAACGCCTGGGCGCCGGCCGGCAGCGAGTGGACCCGCAGCGGCAGCTTGCCGTCGACGATCACGGTGACGACGTGGTCGGGGGCGACCATCCGCTCCACGTTGGGCCCGTAGTCGGCCAGCGGGACGGCGTTGACGCCGTTCGGGCTGGCCTTGCTGACCTGCATCGACATCGTCTCGCCGAGCATCTGCGCCTCGGTGACGATCACCGTCTTGGTGCTGCTGTCGACCGAGCGCACCTCCAGCACCGCCAGCGGGACGCCGAGCAGGATGACCACCATCATCACCACCAGGAAGGTGGAGGAGACCAGGCGACGGCGCACCGCGGGGCCCCGGGCTCAGCCGCGCTCGAAGCGGAAGCCGACGCCGCGCACCGTGGTGATGAACCGCGGCCGCGACGCCTCGTCGCCGAGCTTCTTGCGCAGCCACGAGATGTGCATGTCCAGGGTCTTGGTGGAGGACCACCAGGTGGTGTCCCAGACCTCGCGCATCAGCTGGTCCCGGGTGACCACCCGGCCGACCTCGCGGACCAGCACCCGGAGCAGGTCGAACTCCTTGGCGGTCAGGTTCAGCTCCTGGTCGCCGAGGTAGGCGCGGTGCGACTCGATGTCTATCCGCACGCCGTGCACGCCGTTGCCCAGGTCCGGGGTGCCGCGCCGGAGCAGGGCCCGCACCCGGGCCAGCAGCTCGGCCAGCCGGAACGGCTTGGTGACGTAGTCGTCGGCGCCGGCGTCCAGGCCGACGACGGTGTCCACCTCGTCGGCGCGGGCGGTCAGCACCAGCACCGGGAAGGTGTGGCCGTCGGCGCGCAGCCGGCGGCAGACCTCCAGGCCGTCCATCCCGGGCAGGCCCAGGTCCAGGACCACCAGGTCGACGCCGCTCTGGCCGGCCAGCAGGGCCCCCGGGCCGTCGGCGCGGACGGTGACCTCGTAGCCCTCACGGCGGAGCGCACGCGCCAGCGGTTCGGAGATGGCGGCGTCGTCCTCGGCGAGCAGTACACGGGTCATAAGTGTGATGGTAATCGGGGTCGCCCGAGTGTCGCTCCCCCATCCGGAGCATTGTCGGTAATGCGGAGAGCCCCCGCGGGGATGGGGGATCGCATGACGACCATCGACGCTCCGTATCCAGCCGGTGGCGAACCGCCGCACGGCGAGGCGCCGCCGGAGGACGACAAGGCGTTCTTCGGTCAGCCCAAGGGGCTGCGGACCCTGTTCGCGACGGAGTTCTGGGAGCGCTACAGCTTCTACGGCATGCGCGGGCTGCTGGTGCTGTTCCTGACGGACACCGTGGCCAACGGCGGGCTGGGGTTCTCCACGGAGACCGGGAACAGCTTCCTGGGCATCTACAACAGCCTGGTCTATTTGATGGCGCTGCCGGGCGGGTGGATCGCCGACCGGATCTGGGGTGCCAGACGGTCGGTGCTGTGGGGCGGCGTCATCATCGCGGTGGGGCACTACGTGATGGCGGTGCCGAGCGAGCCGACGACGTTCATCGGGCTGGGATTGATCGTCCTAGGCACCGGTCTGTTGAAACCCAATATCTCGGCTCAGGTCGGCGATCTGTATCACGAGCACGACAGGCGGCGGGACGCCGGTTTCACGGTGTTCTATATGGCGATCAACATGGGTGGGTTCCTGGCGCCGTTGACCGCGGGGTGGGTCGGGCAGCACATCAACTACCACTTGGGGTTCGGGTGCGCGGCGCTCGGTATGACGTTCGCAGTGATCTTCTATGTGGCGCAGGGGAAGTACCTGGGGACGATCGGGTTGTGGCCGCCGAAGCCGATCGCCGGGCCGGAGTTGCGGCGGGCGCTGCGGTTGGCGGCGTTGGTGGTCGTGGTGGTGTTGGCGATCGTGCTGGGGTGGATGGCTTTCACGCAGTGGAGCGTGGCGGCGTTCTCGGACGCGCTGGCGGCGCCGATCATCGTCTCGCCGATCGTGTACTTCGGGTTCATGTTCGGGCGCGGGGGGCTGTCGAGCGGGGAGGCGCCGAAGCTGGCGGCGTTCGTGGCGTTCTTCATCGGGGCCACGGTGTTCTGGATGATCTACGACCAGTCGGGGAGTCAGCTGAACCTGTTCGCGGCGGACAAGACGAACTTGTCGATCTTCGGGTGGCAGATGCCCGCGGTGTGGCTCCAGTCGGCGAATCCGTTCTACATCATGGTGTTCGCGCCGGTGTTCGCGTGGATGTGGGAGCGGTTGGGGGATCGGGCGCCGCGGACGTCGGTGAAGTTCGCGATCGCGTTGGTTTTCATCGGGCTGTCGTTCTTTGTCATGAGTCTGGCGGGGAAGAACGCGACGCCGACGCATAAGGTGTCGATCGCGTTCTTGGCGGTGACGTATTTGTTGCAGACGTTTGGGGAGTTGTGTTTGTCGCCGGTGGGGTTGTCGGTGACTACGCAGTTGGCGCCGGCGCGGTATGCGGGGCAGATGCTGGGGTTGTGGTTTTTGGCTACGGCGGTGGGGAATGCGTTGAATGTTTATGTGACGAAGTTGAGTACGGTGATGAGTGATTTTGCGTACTTTTTGTCTATTGGGTGTGTTGCGGTGGGGATTGGGGTGGTGGCGTTTTTGACGGCGCCGTTGGTGAATCGGTTGATGGGGGATGTGCGGTGAGGAGGGGGGTGTGCGGTGGGGATGACGGCGTGCGGTGGGGGTGTGCGGTGAGGGTGAGGGTGTGCGGTGAGGGTGTGCGGTGAGGGTGTGCGGTGAGGGTGGGGGTGTGCGGTGAGGGTGAGGGTGTGCGGTGAGGGTGTGCGGTGGGGCCTGAGTAGAACCGGAAGTCCTCGGGAGCGGGTCGACCCTGCGGCCCTGCGGACGGCGGGCCTGGCGCAGCGCGGTGAACTCGACGGTCATGTTTGTGGCAACCACTTGCTGGTTAGGCGCTATTCCAGATTCGCACATACGCTTGACGGCCATGGCGGACATAGCGGTGGTGGGGCCTGGCGCTATCGGTTCGGTCGCGGCGCTGGCCGCGCAGCAGGCGGGGCGGCACAACGTCACCCTCTGCGCGCGGCGGGACCCGGGGGCGCTCCGAGTGGTCGACGACGTCTCGGGGGAGGTCACCGAGCTGACGATGCCGGTGCTGACGTCCCCGGACGGGGTGACGGGTCCGGTGGAGTGGGTGCTGCTGGCGGTGAAGGCGCATCAGACGGACGGCGCGGCGGGGTATTTGAACGCGCTGTGCACGCCGGCGACGACGGTGGTCGCGTTGCAGAACGGTGTGGAGCACGTGGCGCGGGTGGCGCCGCACGCGAACGATGCCAGGGTGCTGCCGGCGATCGTGTGGATCAGCGCCGAACCGACCGGGCCGAGCGAGGTGACGGTGCGGAACAACATCTCGTCGCTGTTGCAGGTGCCGGCGGGGCCGGAGGGCGAGGAGTTCGCACGGCTGCTGGAGGGTGCGCCGGCGGTGGAGGTGGAGCTGGTCTCGGACTTCACGACGGCGGCGTGGCGGAAGCTGACGACGAACGCGATCGCCGGGATCATGGCCGCGACGGGGCGGCGGGCGGCGGTGTATCAGCGGGAGGATGTGCGGGAGCTGGCGCTGGGGTTGGCGCGCGAGACGCTGGCGGTGGCGCGGGCGGAGGGGGCGGCGCTGGCGGAGGAGGAGGCGGAGGCGTTGGTGGGGATCTTCGAGCGGATGGATCCGGAGATCGGGTCGTCGATTTTGTTTGATCGGTTGGCGGGGCGGGAGTTGGAGTGGGACGCGAGGAACGGGGTGGTGCGGAGGTTGGGGCGGAGGCATGGGATTGGGACGCCGGTGTCGGATGTTTTGGTGCCGGTGTTGGCGGCGGCTTCGGGGGTTGAGGTGGGGGGTGGGGAGGAGTAGGGCGGGTGCTGTTGGGTGGGGGTGGGTTTTAAGGCTTTTTTGACGACCTTCGGCCATGGTGCTGACTGGTCGGTGGCGGTCGTTGGGTGGGGTGCGGTCGGTCTCCGAGAACTGTTGCGGGGGTGGGGAAAGGCCAGATCAAAGGCCAGATCAAAGGCCAGTCAAGGTCAACTGCGCCTCCGGCGGCCCCTCCGGGGAGGGCCTCGCTCTGGAAAGAGTGGGCCAGGCGGTTACCTTGCCTTAGCGCTGTGGTTCCGGTTTCGGTCCCGGCCTTTCCGTCGCATCGTCGCCTAAAGGAATCACACCGCCCAGGCGGTATCAAGGCGACCCTTCAGGCTTGTACCCCGGCTCATGCGAGCCTTGACACCGCCTGGGCGGCGCGATTGGCTACGCCCGCCGACGCGACGGAAAGACCGGAACCGAAGACCTAACTCTTGGTCAAACCAAAAGTCAAAAGCGGGGCAGCCGGTTGTGATGATTACCGGTCCTGCTGGCCGCCACCGGTCGCGATGCTGGTGAGGCGACCAGTCGCGATGCCAATTGGTCTGGCTGGCCGCTGGCGGTGCCGCTATCAGGGGGCGGCGATCGCGCAAACAGTAACCCGGTCGGCTGCTGCGGGCTGAAAGCTCTCGCGGAAGGTGTGCCGACCGGGTTTGGGGTTGCGGCAGGGTTTGGTGCCGGGCCCGGGGTTCTAGTACCAGCTGTGGTTCTGCCAGAAGGTCCACGCGGCGCAGGGGGAGCCGTAGCGGCCTGTCATGTAGGCGAGGGCCCATTTGATTTGGATTGTTGCGCTGTTGCGCCAGTCGGAGCCGTATTCGGCCATTTTGCTGCCTGGGAGGGCTTGGGGGAGGCCGTAGGCGCCGGAGCTGGGGTTGGTGGCGTGGATGTTCCAGCTGGATTCGCGGTTGATGATGTTGGCGAAGCAGGCGTATTGGCCGGAGGGGACCAGTTGTTTGGCTATGGCTTGGGCTTGGGCCGGGGTGGCGTTGATGCCCAGGTCGGTGGTGGACGAGGTGGTGGTGCTCGTCGTGGTGGGGGTGGTGGTGGTTTTTGGTGCTGTGGGCTTGCTGGTGGTGGACGTCGAGGGTCGGGTGGTGGTCGACGTTGTGGGGTGGGTGGTGGGTGCGGCGGAGCTGGTGTCCGACGTCGGGGTCGGGGTGCTCGGCGGCGGGGTGGTGGGGGGTGTGGTGGGGGCCGCTGTGGAGGGGGTGGTGGGCGGCGTGGTGAGGTCCGCGCGTTGGAGGTCGCGGTCGGCTGCCGGGGGGTTGGTGGTGCGGGCTGCCAGGAGGCCGGCGGCGGCTGCCTGGTTGGGGTCCTGGGCGGCTGATTCGGTGCTGTTGCGGAGGGCGTCTTGGTGCAGGTGGAGGCCGGTGGCTACGCCGCCGCTGACGGCCAGGACGCTGCCGACCGCGGCTGCGGTGCGGACTTTGCCCTTGGCGTTGTTGATCTTGCCGGGCTTGGCGTGGCTGGCGACGTGTCTGCCGGAGCCGGATATGCCGGACAAAGGGGGCCTTCCGCCGTGCTGCGCCTCCTGGGCGCGGGGTGGGTGTTCGGTTCGAACGCCCGCGCGAGGCCTGTCGGGAATGAACCCTGCCGGAGCGTGGGGCGGCTGCTCAAGGTGGACGGACCGAAGATGACCCGGGTTTTGCGAAGTCTTGGCGTTACGGTGCGCGGTGGAATGGTTACGGCTAAAGGGTTATAGGGCGTGCGGCCAGGGGGGTTGGTAGATCGACTGCACGTGCAGGCGGCGGGGGCGGCGGCACGGGAGGACGGGGGGTGCGACGAACGTCACGGCCCGGCGGGAGACGCCGGGCCGTGATTTTTTGCACTGGATCAGACCAGTGATTCGCGCCAGGCTTGGTGGAGGTCGGCGAAGTGGCCGGAGCCGGCGGCCAGGAGGGCGGTCGGGTCGCCGTCCTCGATGATGCGGCCTTCTTCCATCACCAGGACGCGGTCGGCGATCTCGACGGTGGACAGGCGGTGGGCGATGATCAGGGCCGTGCGATCGGCCAGGATGGTGCGCAGGGCCCGCTGGACCATGCGTTCGCTGGGGACGTCCAGGGAGCTCGTGGCCTCGTCCAGGACCAGGACCGCCGGGTCGGCGATGAAGGCGCGGGCGAAGGCGACCAGTTGGCGCTGGCCGGCGGACAGGCGGCCGCCGCGCTTCTTGACGTCGGTGTCGTAGCCGTCCGGCAGGGCGCTGATGAATTCGTGGGCGCCGATGGCCTGGGCCGCGGCCACTACTTCGTCGCGGGTGGCGTCCGGTTTGCCGAAGGCGATGTTGTCGGCGACGGAGCCGGTGAACAGGAAGTTCTCCTGCGTCACCATCACCACGGCGCGGCGCAGGTCGGTGTCGGACAGGTCGCGGACGTCCACGCCGTCGACGCGCACGGCGCCGGTCTGCGGGTCGTAGAAGCGGCACAGGAGGCGGGCCAGGGTGGACTTGCCCGCTCCGGTCGCGCCGACCAGGGCCACGGTCTGTCCGGCCGGGACTTCGAGGTCCAGCAGGGGCAGGATCACCTTGCCGCTGGTGCTGATGTCCTCGGCTTCGGGGCTCTCGTCGGACTCGCGCTTGGGATAGGCGAAGCGGACGCTGTCGAAGGAGACGGCACCCAGGACGGGTGAGGGCAGCTGCTTCGGGTTCGCGGGCTCCGGCAGTTCGTTGGCCTCCGCGAGGATCCCGGACAGCTTCTCCAGGGCCGCGGTGCCGCTCTGGAAGGAGTTGTAGAACATGGCGATGTCCTCCAGCGGGTGGAAGAAGCGCCGGAGGTAGAGCACGAAGCCGACCAGGACGCCGATCTGCATGTCCCCGTCCATCACGCGCAGGCCGCCGTAGACCACGACGGCGGCGGTGGTGACCGCGGCGATGGTCTTCATGCCGGGGATGAAGATGGCCAGCAGGTTCATGGCCCGGGCGTTGGCCGCCCGGTAGTCGTCGTTGAGCTGCCCGAAGATCTCCTCGTTGCGGGGCTCGCGGCGGAAGGCCTTCACCGCGCGGATGCCGTTGCAGGTCTCCACGAAGTGCACGATCAGCGCCGCGATGGTCTCCCGGGTGCGGCGGTAGGCGACCGCGGAGTGCCGGGAGAACCAGCGCATCAGGAGCAGCATCAGGGGCAGCGCGAGCACCACGACGAAGGTCAGCGGCACGTCCAGCACCGCCATCATGACGCCGATCGCGGACACCGTCAGCAGCGCGTCGAGCAGGCCGTCCAGGCCGTTGTCGATCAGGTCGTTCAGGGCGTCCGGGTCGGAGGTCAGGCGGCTGATGACGCGGCCGGAGGTGTAGTTCTCGTGGAAGGCCACCGGCAGGGCCTGGAACTTGCCGAAGACCATGCGGCGCAGGTTCAGCAGCATGGTCTGGCCGATGCGCCCCACCTTGTTGAGGAACACCGCGCGCAGGCCGGAGGCGATGACGGCGGAGACCACCATGCCCACGAAGACCGCGATGATCGGGCCCCAGTCGCCGGTGCGCAGCGCCGGGATGCCGCGGTCGATGCCGACCGCGACCAGGTAGGGGCCGGCCATGTTGAACACGGTCTGCACCAGGACCATGCCGGTGCAGAAGATCAGTTCTCTGCGATGGGGGCGGACGAGCTCGCCCAGCAGCCGGCGGCTGCGGGCGCGCAGGCGCAGGCCCGCCTGGTTCGGCAGGTCGTCCGGTTTCTCCGCGGCCACGCCGCGCCAGTCGGTCGTGGTCGTCGTCACCGGGTCGCCTCCAGCAGTTCGCCCTCGCTCGCCCCGAGCTCGTCGGCGGCGTCGACCAGGTCAGAGGTCTGCGACAGGATGTCCCGGTACGCGGGGCAGCTGCGCAGCAGTTCCTGGTGGGTCCCGACGGCCGCGATGGTGGAGCCCTGCGCGCCGGCCGGGGACAGCAGCACCACCCGGTCGGCGAGCAGCACCGTGGACGGCCGGTGCGCCACCACCAGGCCGGTGGTGGCGCGCAGCACGCTGTGCAGGGCCTGTTCCACCTTGCCCTCGGTATGGATGTCCAGGGCCGAGAGCGGGTCGTCCAGCACCAGGACGGACGGGCGGCCGAGCACCGCGCGGGCCAGGGCCACGCGCTGCCGCTGGCCGCCGGACAGGGTCAGGCCCTGCTCCCCCACCCGGGTGTCCAGGCCCCAGGGCAGGTCGTGGACGAACTCCGCCTGGGCCACCGCCAGCGCCTCGTCGAGCTGCTCGTCGGTGGCGTCCGGGACGCCCATCGTGAGGTTCTCGCGCACCGAGGCGGAGAACAGCGTCGGGTCCTCGAAGGCGCACGCCACGGTGCGGCGCAGTTCGGCCAGCGGCAGGTCGCGGACGTCGACGCCGTCGACCAGCACCCGGCCGCCGGTCGGGTCGTACAGACGCGGCACCAGCGCGGTCAGGGTGGTCTTCCCACAACCAGTGGGTCCGACCAGCGCGACCGTCTCCCCGGGGGCGACGCGCAGATCGAAGCCGCTGACGATGGGCTTGGAGGAGTTGGGGTAGTGGAAGCTGACGTCCTCGAAGACCAGCTCGCCGCCGTGGCCGCCGTCGGCGCGGCGGGTGGTCTCGGCGTCGGCGATCGCCGGGACGGTGTCCAGCACCTCCCAGATCCGCTCGGCGGCCGAGTTCGCCTCCTGGCTCTGCGCCATCAGCCAGGCCATCGACTCGATCGGCCACAGCAGCGTCAGGTACAGGGAGATGAAGGCGACCAGGGTGCCCAGGGACAGCACGCCGGAGGACACCGCGTAGGCGCCGATCAGCACGCACAGCGAGAGCACGGCCTGCGGCTGGAAGACGAACACCGCCCACAGCTCCGACAGGGTCCTGATCTTCTGCAGCTCCAGCCGGCGCAGCTGCCGGGCCCGGGCGTCGAACTGCCCGAACAGCAGGCCCTGGCGGCCGAAGGCCTTGATCGCCCGGATGCCCAGCGCGGACTCCTCGACCAGGGTGGCGACGTCGCCGGCCTGGTCCTGGGCGGCGCGGGACTGCCGGTGGTAGCGGCGGTCGACGACCCGGCCGTAGGCGATCAGCGGGATCGACGCGGCGTAGATGATCAGGCCCATCACCGGGTGGATGACCACCAGCGCCCCGCCGACCAGCAGGAAGGTGGCGCTGTTGACGACCAGGAAGATCAGCGCGAAGCCGAAGAACCGGCGGATGCTGCTGATGTCGCCGGACACCCGCGAGACCAGCTGCCCGGACTGCCAGGAGTCGTGGAAGGCCACCGGCAGCTTCTGCAGGTGGCGGTAGAAGGCGTTCCGGATGTCGGTCTCGATGCCGAGCGCGGCGCGTTGCAGGAACCAGCGCCGCAGCCAGAACAAGGCGGCCTCGGCCAGGCCGAACAGCAGCACCAGACCGCCGAGCGGCCACAGCGCGGCCTTGTCGTGGTGGGCGATCGGCCCGTCGATCAGGTTCTTGGTGAGCAGCGGCACGGCGACGCCGACGAGGGTCGCGCCCAGTGCCGCCAGTGCCATCAGGATCATCTGCCCGCGGTAGGGGCGGATGAACGGTGTCAGGCGGCGCAGCGAGCGGAACGCGCCGCGCCCGGGTTCATCGGGGATCTTGGGTTTACCGGGGACCTGTTCAGCTGGCGTCGACTCCATGGCTTGGATGGTAGAGAATGCCTATGACACTTCTCACCTGGTTTTTAGGCGGGAATGTCAGTGGTGGAAAATCGCTTGCCCATTACCGGGGGAACCTGGGATGCTGAAGCTAGGGGACATCTGTGATGAGAGCCTTTTCGCGACGGTCTCAAAGGGACGGCGGGCGACGACGGGCTTCGATGAGCAGGGTCACGGAATGAGCAGGGTCACGGCACGGCGGCGCGTGGTACGGCTGGACGGGACCGGCGACGGTGCCGCGGCCCGGCGCGGCGGCGAGGAGCACCTGGCCGCCGAGGAACCCCTGGAGCTCCGGATCGGCGGGCAGCCGTTCACGGTGACCATGCGGACCCCGGGCGACGACTTCGACCTGGTGGCCGGACACCTGGTGGCCGAGGGGGTGCTGGGCGCCCCGGCGGACGTGGTCCGCATGAAGTTCTGCTCGGCCGACAACGGCTGTTCCTCCACCGCGTACACGGACGGCGAGGCCTCGCTGGCGTTCGCCGACGGGGATCCGCTGAACATCGTGGACGTGACCCTCGCCCCCGGGGTGGAGCTGCCGGAGGAGCGGCTGCGGCGGTCGTCCTACATCAGCAGCGCCTGCGGAGTCTGCGGGAAGACGTCGATCGACGCGGTGCGCGCCACGGTGCGCTGGCCGGTCGAGGACGACGACGTGAAGGTGTCGGCGGAGACGCTGTTCGCGCTTCCGGACCGGATGCGCGCGGCGCAGAAGGTGTTCGCGAAGACCGGCGGGCTGCACGCGGCGGCGCTGTTCGACGCCGAGGGCGAGCTGCTGTGCCTGCGCGAGGACGTGGGCCGGCACAACGCCGTCGACAAGGTGCTGGGCTGGGCGCTGCGCGCGGACCGGCTGCCGTTGCGCGGCCACGTGCTGGCGGTGAGCGGGCGGGCGTCGTTCGAGCTGGTGCAGAAGGCGGTGGCCGGAGGGATCCCGGTGCTGGCGGCGGTCTCGGCGCCGTCGTCGCTGGCGGTGACGCTGGCGGCGGATTCGGGAGTGACGCTGGTCGGGTTCCTGCGGGGGCGGACGGCGAATGTGTACAGCGGGGCCGAGCGGGTCATCGCTTAGCGTTGACGCTTTGCCTCATTCAGCGCCGCGGACCGTGGCTCCGGCGGTCGATCCGGCAGCCCGGTTCGAATCAGCGTCCGCCACGGCGTATTCGCCGCCGGTCCCGCGAAGCGGCGGTCGGCGCCGCTACCGACGTGGCCTGGATCCGCAGCAGGTGCCGGGCCCCGGCGGCGACCGGCTGCTGGAGTCCTTCGCGCTTGGCCTCGTACTGGGCGGCGTCGGCGAGGCGAAAGAGCATGTCGCGGTTGGCGACCGGGCCGGCCGGACCGTCGGTGGCGGCGTAGCCGACCGCGGCGCCGTCGATGCCGTCCATCTTGGCGGCGCGGGACGCGAGCTCCTCGGCCAGCCGGTCGACGGTGGCCGAGGGCTGGCCCACCACCAGGATGCTGAACTCGTCGCCGCCGATCCGGGCGGCCAGGGCCCCGCTCACCGAGCCGGCCACCGCGGACAGGTGGCCCGCCAGCTGCTCCAGGACCGCGTCGCCGGTGTCGTGCCCGGCGGTGTCGTTGACCTGCTTGAGGCCGTTGACGTCGCAGACGATCAGGCCGACCGGCAGGCCGGTGAGGCGGTGCAGCTCCATCGCCTCGTCCAGGCCGACCTCGATGGCGCGGCGGTTGGCCAGCCCGGTGAGCTCGTCGGTGTAGGCCAGGCGCTCCAGGTACTCCTGCCGGTCGGCCTGTGCCAGCCCGGCGCTGACCAGGGCCGCCAGCGTGGCGGCGAAGTCCAGGTCGTCGTCGGTGTAGGGGGCCTGGTCGGCGGTGCGCGCCGCGTACAGCTCGCCCCACACCTGCCCGGCGAAGAATATCGGCGCTATCAGGGCGCTGTGCCGCTTGCGGAGCTGGAGCGAGGCGGTGCGGCGGGGGTCGGCCTCGGCGTCGTCGCTCTGGAGCGTCCACGGCCGGGGGTACTCCTCGGAGACGATCCGCGGGAAGTCCGAGGGCGCGTACCACTCCTCCTCCGGGTAGCGCTCCTCGAAGGGCCGCAGGTCGCCGTGGTTGATCAGCACCCGCAGCTGGCCGGTGGCCCGCACGAACTCCGACAGCGACACCACCCGCGCTTCGAGCGCCTGGCGCGACTCCTCGGCCGCGACGGTGATCACTTCGGAGAAGCCGTGCACCCGCGCCAGCGCGCGGGCCAGGTCGGTGAGCGCTCGGAGGCGGATCGACGTTTGATCAGCCATTTCCACCTGCCCCGTTCGCCATCACGGGACCACGCTAAGTGATCTCCCGGGGCTGTGCCACTTCACCCGTCCGGGCGATGGTCCGCCGCTTCCCCGGCCGGGGTCGGTACCGTGGCCCGACGTGACCGGAGCCCCGCACCCAGCCCCGCACCCAGCCACGCACCCCGCGCCGCACCCCCAGCACCCGGCCGGCGACGACCCGGCGGACGGCCCGAAGGACGGCCCGATGGACGGTCTGGCCGACGTCCGTGCCCGGGCCGCCGAGGCCGGGGTGTCGGTTTCCGAATACGTGCGCGAGGCGCTGTGGCGCGCTCGGAGCGAGGAGGCGTGGGAGCGCGCCTTGGCGCAGGCCAGGGAGGAGACGGGAGAGGGACCCGGACCGCGGTCCGGGTAGCCCCTCCCCCGCTACGCCCGCGCCAGCCGGGTCCGCGGTCCGGCCCGCAGCACCTGCGAAGGCAGGGTGCGGCCGACGGCGCGTTCGGCGTAGGCGGCGGTCTCGAGCAGGGCTTCGAGGTCGACACCGGTGTCGATGCCCATGTCCTCGACCATGTGGACCAGCTCCTCGGTGGCGATGTTGCCGGAGGCGCCGGGGGCGTAGGGGCAGCCGCCGAGGCCGCCGACGGAGGCGTCGAAGTCGGTGACGCCGAGTTGCAGGGCGGCCAGGACGTTCGCCAGGCCGGTGCCGCGGGTGTTGTGGAAGTGCAGGTTGAGGGGCTTGTCGGGGTGGGCCGAGCGGGTCTCGCCGATCAGCCGGGTGACGCGGGTGGGGGTGGCCATGCCGGTGGTGTCGCCGTAGGACAGGGAGTCGGCGCCGTGGGCGGCGGCGGTGCCGGCCACCCAGAGCACGCGCTCGGTGGGGACCTCGCCCTCGTAGGGGCAGCCCCAGGCGGTGGAGACGATCACCTGGACGGTGGCGCCGCGGCCGTGCGCCAGGTCGATGATGGCGGCGATGTCGTCGAGGGACTCGGCGGTGCCGCGGTTCAGGTTCTTCTTGTTGTGGGTGTCCGAGGCCGAGACCACGACCTCGATCTCGCTGAAGCCCGCGTCCAGGGCCCGTTCGGCGCCCTTCAGGTTCGGGACCAGCGCCGAGTAGCGGACGCCGGAGGCCCGGGTCATCCGGTCGGCGACCTCGGCGGCGTCGGCCATCTGCGGGATCGCGCGGGGGTGGACGAAGGACACCGCCTCGATGCGCGACACACCGGTACCGGACAAGCGGTCGATCAGCTCGATCTTGGCCTCGGTGGAGACGGGGTCCTCGTTCTGGAGGCCGTCGCGGGGTCCGACTTCACGGAGCGACAGCGCTGTCGGCAGATCGGTCATGGTAATGACGCTAACAGCGGTGTCTCACAATAAGGACAGCGGGCCGCCAGACCCTCAGATTCGGGGCGGTGGCGGGCGACGGGGGGGCGTGAATACAGCCACGGTGCTTGAGCTGCGGTGATTTATGCGGAGTGAGGCCTGTCAGTCGGCCGCGGTCAGGACCGACGGCTCGACCTCGCCGATCCCCCGCACCATGCGCACGCCGATCGGCTGCATCGCGAACGCGGCGTCGGTGACCAGCGCCGCGGCCAGCTCCGGGTCGATCACGATCTGGTCCGGCTCGGCCATCGAGGTCAGGCGCGCGGCCAGGTTCACCGTGGTGCCGTAGATGTCGCCGTTGCGCTGCACGACGTGCCCGTACGCGACACCGATCCGCAGCTCCGGGACCGCCTCGGTGCGGCGCATGGAGGCCAGCAGGTCCAGCGCGATGCGGGCGGCGCGGGCCGGGGAGTCGGCGGCGAACATGATCTCGTCACCGAGGGTCTTGATCAGCCGGCCGCCGCCGTAGGCCACGGTGTCGGCGGCGTTGGCCTCGAACACCGACACCAGGTGGGCCAGCTCCTCCTCGGACAGCTGCCGGGACAGGCGGGTGAAGGAGACCAGGTCGGCGAAGCCGACGGCCTGCAGGCCCTCGGCGTGCTCCTGCAACTGCTGGCGGACCCGGCCGGCGGCCGCGGCCAGCTGGCGGCGCCAGACGTAGACCAGCAGCTCCTCCAGCTCGGGCAGGACCCGGCGGCCGATGCGGTAGCCGGTCTCGGCCATCTCGTTCGGGCCGACGCCGGCCGTGTCGAAGGCGTCGAACAGCGCGTCGACCTGCCATTCGGCCAGGCGGGCCGTGGTCTGGCCCATGGAGCGGGCCACCAGGGTGGCGAACTCCTCGGTGAACAGGCCGCTGCGGGACAGGCCGCCCAGGCGGAGCAGGGCGTCGACGTCGGCGTCGGTGAAGGCGCGGGCCTGGCCGACGTCGGCGAAGCCCATGGCGCGCCAGTAGCGGCGGGCCTCGTCGTAGGGGATGCCCGCGGCCTTGCAGACCTCGTAGGCGGTGTGGCGGGGCACGCCGCCGAGCAGCAGGGACTCCAGGTCGTCGCCGCCGGCCTGGCGTCTGCGGATGGTGCCGGGGGTGAGGCCGGGGGCGGTGGTGGAGCCGGGAGCGACGGGGGCGGTGGGCGTGGTGGGCGTGGCGGCGACGGAAACCGCCGCCGGCCCCAGCCCCGGCCCGGACCCGAAGGCGCGCGGGCGCGCGGGGGCGGGGTCGCCGCCGGGCGCGGCGGCGGGGACGGTCGTGGGGACCGTCCCTTCCGCCGCCGCCTCGCCGCCGTCCGCCGGCCCCCTGCGCGCCATCGTGCTCCGTACTCCAGCCCTGGTCGTCGTCGAAATCCGCGCCGCCTACCGGCGGTGGCGCTCCTCGGAGTCGGCCTCGGCCTCCTCGACCGCGCCGGCGCTGCCGACGTTGCTGATCAGGTTGGTCAGCTCCCGCTGCGTGGCCTCCACGTGCGGAATGTCCTGAAGCTGCTCCTGACCGTGCTCGCCGGCCGACTCCACCACCAGGGTGCCACAGCCCAGGATCCGGTCCAGCAGGCCGTTGTGCTCGAAGGACACGTCGTTGATCTTGACCAGCGGCATGTCCCGGCCGTGCCGGTGTATGAAGCCCTCGCGGATGATGAGCCGCTTGTTGGTCACGACGTAGTTCTTGTTCAGCCAGATGATCCACGGGCGCAGTGTGAAGATGACGATGTCGATCAGCGCGAGCGCGCCGACCCCGATCGCCAAGTACTTGCGCGCGTCACCGGTGGAGAACCCGACCGCGGCACCGAACGCGGCTACCGCGACGATCAGGTTCAGCACCGGAAGGATCAGGGCCTTCCAGTGCGGACGCATGGCGAGGTCTATCTGCTCGCCGGGCGCCAGCAGGTGCTTGGGGTAACCCATTTCGTCACAACTCCCTCAGCTCCGCGCCTCCCCCCTGTGAGGAAGCGAAGGTCTTTGTCGCCACGCATATTGGCAGACATCGGTGACGGTGTGCAGTGACAGGGACTTGTCATCTGAGATGGACTACATCGCCCGCCCCGAACGCCCGCTCCCCGCCGGCGTCCCGCACCAGCAGCCGCCCGTCCCCGTCCAGGCCCACCGCCTCGCCCTCGACCGCCGCCCCGCCCGGCACCTCCACTCGTACCCGCCGCCCGAGGGTGGCACACGAGGCGGCGTACGCACTGGCCAGTCCGGACGCCATGGGATCACCCGAGACGGCGGTCCAGTCCGTGTACCAGCGGCCCAGCTCCCGCAGCACGGCGCGCAGCACGGTGTCCCGGTCGGCGGCCTTCGCCCGCTCCAGGACCAGCGAGGTGGCGTGCGGCGCGGGCAGCTCGTCGACGCGCAGCGAGACGTTGAGCCCCAGGCCCACCACCGCCGCCGGACCGGTGGGCGTCTCCACCCGCTCGACGAGGATCCCGCCGAGCTTGCGCGCCGCCCCGTACGACCCGGCCTCCGGGCCCTCGCCCATGGTCTCGTCCGGCACGGCGTCGTCCACGACGATCAGGTCGTTGGGCCACTTCAGCCGCACCGGCACCCCGGTGACGGAGTCCACCGCGGTCCGCACCGCGGTCCCGGCCAGCAGCGGCAGCCACCCCCACCGCGCCGGCGCCACATCACCCGGCCGGAGCAGTACAGACAGGAACAACCCGGAGCGCGCCGGCGCGACCCAGGTCCGCCCGAGCCGCCCCCGCCCCGCGCTCTGCGCCTCGGCCACGAGCACCAGGCCCTCGGCCTCGCCCCGCCGCGCGGCGTCGGCGAGGTCGGCGTTGGTGGAGCCGGTCTCGGCGACGATGTCGACCCGCCGCCACAGTCCGCCGGGGCGTACGACCGCCTTGTTGACGGCCAGCTCACGAAGGGGTGGCCGGTCCAGATCGGTGTAAGGCGAGTCACTAGTCATCCCCCGAGGCTATTCCCCCATCACGCATTAAAGTGACCCCGTGACCGACGCCGCAGCCCCCTCCGAGCCCCACGCCCCGCACACCACGGCCGGCAAGCTCGCCGAGCTCCGTGGCCGGGTGGACGAAGCGATCCACGCCGGTAATGAGCGTGCCGTGGAGAAGCAGCACGCCAAGGGAAAGATGACCGCGCGGGAGCGGATCGAGTATCTGCTCGACGACGGTTCGTTCATGGAGTTGGACGAGCTGGCGCGGCACCGGTCGGGACGGTTCGGGATCGAGCGGAACCGGCCCTACACCGACGGCGTGGTCACCGGGTTCGGGACCGTGGACGGGCGGCAGGTCTGCGTCTTCTCGCAGGACGTCACCATCTTCGGCGGCGCGCTCGGGGAGGTGTACGGCGAGAAGATCGTCAAGGTGCTGGATCTGGCGCTGAAGCTCGGCTGTCCGATCGTCGGCGTCAACGAGGGCGGCGGGGCGCGGATCCAGGAGGGCGTGGTCTCGCTGGGGCTGTACGGCGAGATCTTCCGGCGGAACGTGCTCGCCTCCGGCGTGATTCCGCAGATCTCGCTGATCATGGGCCCGGCGGCCGGCGGCCACGTCTACTCGCCGGCGTTGACCGACTTCGTGGTGATGGTCGATCAGACCTCGCAGATGTTCATCACCGGGCCGGACGTCATCAAGACCGTCACCGGCGAGGACGTCTCGATGGAGGACCTCGGCGGGGCGCGGACGCACAACACCAAGTCCGGCAACGCGCATTACATGGGTGCCGACGAGAAGGACGCGATCGACTACGTCAAGACGCTGCTGTCCTTCCTGCCGAGCAACAACCTGGACGAGGCGCCGGTCTACGACGCCTGGGAGCAGGGCACCGCGGCCAAGCTCGACGTGAGCGCGGAGGACCTGGAGCTGGACACGCTGGTGCCGGACTCGGCCAGCCAGCCCTATGACATCCACACGGTCATCGAGCACGTGGTGGACGAGGCGGACTTCCTGGAAGTGCAGCCGCTGTTCGCGCCGAACATCGTCGTCGGCTTCGGCCGGGTCGAGGGCCGCAGCGTCGGCGTCGTCGCCAACCAGCCGATGCAGCTGGCCGGCTGCCTGGACATCGACGCCTCGGAGAAGGCCGCGCGCTTCGTCCGCACCTGCGACGCCTTCAACATCCCGGTCCTCACCTTCGTCGACGTCCCCGGCTTCCTGCCCGGCGCCGACCAGGAGTGGAACGGCATCATCCGGCGCGGCGCGAAGCTGATCTACGCCTATGCCGAGGCCACCGTGCCGCTGCTGACCATCATCACGCGCAAGGCCTTCGGCGGCGCCTACGACGTCATGGGCTCCAAGCACCTCGGCGCCGACCTGAACGTCGCCTGGCCCACGGCCCAGATCGCGGTCATGGGCGCGCAGGGCGCGGTGAACGTCCTGTACCGCAAGGAGCTGGCGGCCGCCGAGGATCCGGCGGCCGAGCGCGCGCGGCTCATCCAGGAGTACGAGGACGAACTGCTGAACCCTTACCAGGCCTCCGAGCGCGGCTACGTCGACTCGGTGATCGAGCCCTCGCAGACCCGCACCTACGTGGTCAAGGCGCTGCGCGCGCTGCGCTCCAAGCGCGAGACGCTGCCGCCCAAGAAGCACGGGAACATCCCGCTGTGAGCACCGGGCCGCAGAGCGCGCCGACCACGACCGAGAGCAGGGAAAACATGGCCCCGCAGATCCGCGTGGTGCACGGCGATCCGTCCCCCGAGGAGCTCGCCGCGGTGGTCGCCGTCCTCGCGGCGGTTTCCGTTGCCGCCACGCCGTCACGATCGAATAACGATCAGCGACGGGGTGCGGCCCCCGGCGGCTGGACCGCCCGTGACCGGTGCGTACGCCCTGCGCTACGCTCCGGCCCAGGCGGCTGGCGCGCTTCAGCATTTCCGGCCGCCCGCTAGGCGCGCATACGCCGCAGGAACTACACCTTCATGATCACATCGACTGTAGGGGGATTCACAGATTCCCTCCAAAGTCGTATCCGGTGCGACGTAGCCTGCGAGTACAGTTGACACCGATCCAGGAAAAGTTAAGGCTCCGCTTCAGGGGGGTTACCAGCAATGCCCGTACAGACGACTTCGATACCCGGTAAGCGTTCGGTCCGTGCACTGACGTTGACGATTGCCGTCGGCGCCGTCTCGGGTCTGGCGCTGACCGCCTGCTCGTCCTCCGGCAACACCGGCAGCGGCGGCAGCGGCGGGAACAGCGGCGGCAAGACGCCGACCGAGGCCCTCGCGGCCGCGGTGCACAACATCTCCAGCGGGAAGGCCGAGGCCTTCCAGCTCTCGCTCAAGCCCGACGACGCCATGATCGCGGCGATGAACAAGGACTCCACCAAGCAGGACGCCGCCATCGCCAAGGCGCTGCTGGGCAACGGCGGCGTCGTCGTGAAGTTCACCGTCAGCTCGGACAAGGCGCTGAAGGACCTCAAGCCGGGCGAGAGCCCGAACGTCGAGCTCGGCGTGACCGCCGGCGGCACCGACTACTTCGACGTCCGCAGCGTCGGCGGCGCCCTGTACCTGAAGGCGAACGTCCCGCAGCTCGTCCAGCTCTCCGGCAAGTCCACCAGCGACCTGAACTCGGCGCTGGGCGAGATCCCGCCGGACTTCCAGTCCGCGGTGCAGGCCCTGGTCGGCGGCAAGTGGGTCGGCGTGAGCGCCCAGGACCTCAAGGGCCTGGAGCAGATGGCCGGCAGCCTCGGCGGCGGCGACCTGGGCTCGACCAGCACGGCCTCGCCGAACACCGCGATGCTGGCCGGTATCGAGACCTCGCTGATGAAGGCCCTGACCCAGGACGCCACCGTCACCGACAAGGGCAACGGCAAGCTCGAGGTGACCGGCAAGGTCAAGGTCATCGGCCAGGACATCCTGCAAGCCGTCGGCCCGGCGCTGAGCGCGGTGCCCGGCAGCTCCTCGTCCAAGGCGGACCTGGACAAGTACCGCGAGGGCCTGAACAACGTCCCGGACAGCGAAGTGGTGACCTTCGACGTCTGGCTGAAGAACAACCAGATCAGCGAGCTGCAGCTGGACCTGGCGCAGTTCCTGCCGAAGGACCAGACCGGCGGCGGGCACCTGCCGGTGGACGCGAAATTCAGCCAGGACGCCGCCAAGGTCAGCGCGCCCGACGGGGTGACCAACATCGACGTGCAGAAGCTGCTGTCCTCGCTGGGCACCGGCAGCTGAACTCCTTGATCAAGAAATCAGGGCCCGATTGACCGGGCTTTGACACCCGGCCGAACAAAAGAGCGGGAGCCCTCTTAAGGGCTCCCGTTCTTCGGCTATCCGGCCGGGTCCCAGTAAGCGGTGTAATTCACGCCCAACTCGGCCATCAGCTTTCGCAGCAAAGGCTTCGACAAGCCGATCACATTGGAATGATCACCTTCCAGCCGGTCGACGAAAGCACCGCCGAGGCCGTCGATGGTGAAGGCGCCGGCCACCCGCAGCGGCTCGCCGGTGGCGACGTAGGCCAGGATCTCCTCGTCGCTGGGCTCGCCGAAGTGCACCACAGTGGTGGCGACCGCGCCGACCTCGGCGGCCTCCCCGCCCGCGCCGGCCGCGCTCCGGTCCACGAGCCAGTGCCCGGTGACCAGGCGCCCGGACTTGCCGCGCATCGCGTACCAGCGCGCCACGGCATCCTCGGCGTCGTCCGGCTTGCCCAGGGCCTGACCCTCGAACTCCAGGATCGAGTCGCAGCCGACGACCAGTGCGCCGTCGGTGTCCGGGAGCGCGGCGACCGCCTGGGCCTTGGCGCGGGCCAGTTCCAGCGCGACGTCGGAGGGGGCGGCGTCCGGACCGAGGGCGGCCTCGATCGCGTCCTCGTCGACGCCGCTGACCAGGACGCGGGGGTCGAAGCCGGAGGCGCGCAGCAGGGCGAGGCGGGCCGGGGAGGCGGAGGCCAGGACGAGGGGAGGCGGGGTCGTGGGCATGACCCGACTCTAACCGGGTCGCGGACCGCGGCGGTCAGGCCGGCTTCGGCGTCCCGCTGCCCGGCGGCGCGGGCTCGACCGGGCCCGGCTCCGGCTTCGGCGGGTTCGGCGTCACCATCGCCACCGCCAGGGCGGCGGACAGCAGCGCGAACACGCCGCCGAGCAGGAACAGCTGGGTCCAGCCGGTCAGGCCGGTGACCACGATGGTGACGAACAGCTGCAAGGCGGCGATCGCCATCATCACGCCCTGCATGAGGTTGTTCAGCACCACGCCGACCGCGGCCAGCACCAAAATCACCGCCCCGACCAGCAACGCGGCGCCCGCACCGAGGCACAGCAGCAGCACGCCGATCTGGAGCAGCCCCGGGGAGGCCGGGCCGAACTGCACGCCGTTGCCGAAGCGCAGGAAGCCGAAGAAGCCGGCCGCCACGACCAGTGAGCCGAACGCCTCGGCGGCCAGTCCCAGCGCCCCGGCGAGAATCAACGTCTTGCGTCCCACGGCAGCTCCCGACGGCGTCATTGGACGGAGTGTCAAAAAAACCTACCGGCCAGTAGCAGGCCGCTACAAGAGTCCTGGTGCTCCCGATCGGGTGAAACGGCGATCGCACTTATGGCGGCACGTGGACCAATCAGCGGAAAACGGATGATGCCCGACCTAGGATCGTGGCCCGTGACCGCACCGGACCGACGCACAGCGCTGCGGGCAGGGCTGGCCGCGCTCGGGACGGCCGCCGCGTCGGCGGGGCTGGCCGCGTGCGCGGATGCTGACAAGCCCGCGAGCACCGGGGGTGCGGCGAGCACTGCGGGAGCGGCAGGCGCTGCGGGTGCGGCAGGTACGCCGAGCGCCACGAGCGCTGCAAGCCCGGCGAGGGCCGCCACCCCTGCGGGCACTCCGACCCCCGCCCCGCCCGGCTCCCGCGCCAACGCGAATCCGGGCACTGCCGCCCCCGCCGACGAGGTGGACCATGCGTCCTCCGGCCGGCCGCAGGTCGCCCTGACCTTCCACGGCGACGGCGATCCCCAGCTGACCGAGGCCCTGCTGAAGACGGCCGAGGCGGGCGGCGCGCAGCTCACGGTCCTGGCCGTCGGCCGCTGGCTCGGCGAGCATCCGGAGCTGGCCCGCCGGATCCTGGACGGCGGCCACGAGCTGGGCAACCACACCGAGAACCACGTCGACATCACCCGGCTGGCCCCGGCCGCCGCGTACGCCGAGATCGCGGCCTGCGCCGCCCGGCTGACGAAGCTGACCGGCTCCCCCGGCGTCTGGTTCCGGCCCTCGCAGACCCAGCACGCCGATCCGATGCTGGTCGAGCAGGCGCGCCGGGCCGGGTACCGCACGGTGCTGTCGTACGACGTCGACCCCCTGGATTATCAGGACCCGCCGAGTGCCGCGATCGCCGACCGGCTGCTGCACGCGGTGCGCCCCGGCGCGGTCGTGTCGCTGCACCTGGGGCACCGCGACACCGTGGACGCCCTGCCCGCGGTCCTGGCCGGCTTGAAGTCCCGCGGCCTGGCCGCCGTCACCGCATCGGAGCTGTTTTCGTGACGCCCACTCCTGACGACGAGACGCCCTCGGCCCCGCGCCCGCCGCGCAACCGCCGGGCGGCGCAGCCGCGCCGGATGCGCCGGATCGTGGTCACCGTGCTCGCGACCGGGGTCGTCGGCGCCGGTGGCTGGCTGGCCACCGACCGGAGTGTCTGGCACGACGACGCCTCGCCGGCGGCCAGCGGCTCCGGGTCGGCCCGGCACGCGTCGGACGGCGACCCGGCCGGGATGAACGGCATGAGCGGTATGAACGGTATGAGCGGGGGCGCCGGTCCGAACGGCCTGGGCGGCCAGGCCCGCGACAACGGCGCGCTGCGCCGGAACCCGGCGCCGGACTCGGTCCCGAACGCCGCGGCGCTGCCCGCGCCGGGCACGCTCCGGCACGCCGCGCTGCCCGGCATGCCCGACTACGACCCGGCGGACCTGTATTCCTTCGACCGGCCGGGCATGGTCTCGCCGGTCATCGCGTCCGCGCTGGCCCGGGTGTACGTCCCGAACACCGAGAGCGACACGGTGACGGTGATCGACCCGGCGACGTTCCACGTCGTCGAGACGCTGAACGTGGGCCGCCAGCCGCAGCACGTGGTGCCGTCGTGGGATCTGAAGACGCTGTGGGTGAACAACGACCTCGGCAACACTCTGACGCCGATCGACCCGTTCACCGGCAAGCAGGGCACGCCGGTCGCGGTCCACGACCCGTACAACCTGTACTTCACGCCGGACGGCGCTTCGGCGGTGGTCATGGCGAGCAAGGACATGCAGCTGGTCTTCCGGGATCCGCACACGATGGCGGTGCAGAAGACGCTGCCGGTGCCCTGCTCGGGGGTGAACCACGCGGACTTCTCGCCCGACGGCTCCTACTTCATCGTGTCCTGCGAGTTCTCCGGCCAGCTGCTGAAGGTGGACACGAAGAACCGCTCGCTGCTCGGCGTGGTGAGCCTGCCGCAGCGGGGCGCGATGCCGCAGGACGTGAAGATCTCCCCGGACGGCAAGGTGTTCTACGTCGCGGACATGGTGGCCAACGGCCTGTGGACGGTCGACGGCGACGCCTTCAAGGTGACCGGCCTGATCCCGACCGGCCGGGGCACGCACGGCCTGTACGTCTCGCGCGATTCGAAGACGATGTACGTCTCGAACCGCGGCGAGGGCACCATCACGCTGTTCGACTTCGCCAGCGGCAAGCCGCGCGCCAAGTGGGAGCTGCCGAGCGGCGGGTCCCCGGACATGGGCGGGGTCTCGGCCGACGGCAAGGTGCTGTGGCTGTCGGGCCGCTACAACGCCGAGGTCTACGCGATCTCGACGACGGACGGCAAGCTGCTGGCCCGGATCCCGGTCGGGCGGGGCCCGCACGGCCTGGCGGTGTATCCGCAGCCGGGCCGGTACTCGCTGGGGCACACCGGCATTTTCCGGTAGGGCGGCCGGGCTCCGTCACGCATGCGGTCCGGCCGTGACCGGGCCCACGGTCAGCGCCGGTCGCGCGTCGACGATCTCGCCGATGCGGTCGACCTGGGCGTAGAGCTCGGTGAGCTGGTCGTCGCCGAGGTCGGCGAGGGTCTCGACGGTGACCGCGGTCTTGCGGCCGCTTTTCTTCTGGTGCCAGACGCCGGCGACGACGCCGTCGACCAGCAGGAGCGGGAAGTTGCCGGCCTGGCCCCGGTTCAGCGCGCGCTCCGCGGCGCGGCCCGGGAACAGCAGGTCGCGGGGCTGTCCGGCGACTCCGTAGGCGTCGAAGTACGGCAGCAGCCGCACGCCGCGCGGAGATGCGTCCGGGAACTCGGTGTCGCCCGCGGCGACATAGGCCGGTGCGCCTTCGAAGGTCACCGGGGTCACCGCGTCGCCGAGGTCGTCGAACACTTTCGCGGCCCAGGTGGCCGTTCCGCCGAGCCATTTCGCGAAGTGGGCAGGCGTCGCGGGTCCATAAGCGGTCAGATACGACCGCACGACGAAGGCGAGCCCGGCCTCCGCCGCCAGGGGCGTCACGCCAGGGCTCGTATAGGTGGTCTTGCGGCCCCGGTTCGGGCCGAAGCTCAGCGCGCCGCGGTGCGCCGCCACCGAGATCGCCTGGCGCCATCTCGGCCAGAAGCCCTGGAACGCCGGCATCACCAGGTCCGCCGCCCAGGCCCCGCAGCGTTCGGTGACGGCCAGGTCGAGTTCCTCGGCGGTGAGGGTGTCGCCGTCCGCGAGCGCCGCGCCCACAGCGTCGACGACCGCCGTCTCCTGCTCCGTGCTGAGCCGGACGCCGTCCGCGTGCCGATTCGGGTTGCCCGGCAGCGCCGACAGGGCGCCGAGCCACGCCGGGAGGTCGGCGGTCGGCAGCAGGTGGACGGTGCCGCGCGGTCCGTAGGTCTTCACCAGGCTCCGGGTCTCCCACAGCGCGGCCCGGACGTCGGCGCCCACCGCGCCGTCGGTCCGGATCGCCACCGAGACCTCGGCCGCCGACATCACCTGCGCGTGCGCGCCGGCCATCGCGCCGACGGTCGCCGTCACGGCGTCGGTCGCCGCCTCGCGGGCTGTCGCCTCGCCAGTCGCCGCCTCGCCACTCAACGGCACCGCGAGGCCGGCCCGCAGCAGCCGTCGCGCACTGGCCTGATCCCACGTCACGCCGATCCCGGTCATCCCCTCATGATGCCCGCGGGGACCGACATGCTTGACATATCGGCGCTCCGCGTCAACATGACCAGCATGGGAGTCGACATCGACCTGTCCGACCTGCGCTTCTGGTCGCTGCCCTACGACCAGCGGATGGCCGCCTTCGCCGAGCTCCGCGCCCGGCCCGCCGCCACGCTGTTCGCCGAACCGCGGTTCCCGCTGATCAAGGCCGGTGCCGGGTACTACGCGCTGACCCGGCACGCCGACGTCGTCGAGGCGAGCCGGTACCCGGCGGTGTTCAGCAGCGAGCCGGCGTCGAACAGCATCCCGGACATGCCGCGGTATCTGGCCACGTATTTCGGCTCGATGATCAACATGGACGATCCGCGACACGCCCGGCTGCGCCGCATCGTCTCGCGCGCCTTCACGCCGAAGCTGGTCACCGGCCTGAAGGCGGACATCGAGGCCGCGTCGGCCCGCATCGTCGACACGCTGCTGGCCAACCGGACCGGCGACTTCGTCGCCGAGGCCGCCGCGCGGCTCCCGATCCAGGTCATCTGCACCATGATGGGGATCCCCGAGGACCGGCACGCCATGGTGCTGGCCCACACCAACCGGATCCTGGCCGGCGGCGACCCGGAGTACACCGGGGTCCCGGAGGACGCCGGGTGGCTGCGCACCAAGCTCGTCGGCCCGGTGGCGATGCTCCGGCTGGTCGGCGCCGGGCGCAGCCTGCACCGCCTGGCCGCCGACCTGGGCCGGGAACGGCGCCGGCGGCCCACCGGCGACCTCACCTCGAAGCTGGTCGGCGCCGACGTGGACGGCGAGGCGCTGACCGACCAGGAATTCGGGTCCTTCTTCATCCTGCTGGTGGTGGCCGGCAACGAGACCACCCGCACCGCGCTGTCGCACGGGCTGAAGCTGCTCACCGACCACCCGGACCAGCTGGAGCTGCTGCTGGGCGACTTCGACAATCACATCGTCGGGGCCCTGGACGAGATCCTGCGCTGCTGCACCCCGGTGACGCAGTTCCGCCGCACACTGACGCAGGACTATGAGCTCAATGGCCAGCCGCTGAGGAAGGGCGACAAGGTTCTGCTGTTCTACAACGCCGCCAACCGCGATCCGGCGGTGTTCGAGGATCCGGACCGGTTCGACATCACCCGCTCCCCCAACCCGCACCTCAGCTTCGGGGGCCCGGGTCCGCATTTCTGCCTCGGGGCGCACCTCGCCCGCACCGAGATGACGGCCTTGTTCCGGGAGCTGTTCGCGCGGGCCCCCGGGATCCGCAGCGTGGGCGAGCCGGACCGGCTGACCTCCAGCTTCATCAATGGGATCAAACGCCTGCGCTATGCGCTGTGACTGCGGGCGCGCGTGTCGGACCCCGCTGTTACGTTGATGAGATGACTACTCTCGAAAACCGTCCCGGAACCGCGGTGCTGGTCATCGACGTGCAGAACGGCGTCGTGGCCACCGGCCACCAGCGGGACGAGGTCGTCGCGAACATCGGCACCGTGGTCGGCAAGGCCCGGCAGGCCGGCGTGCCGGTGGTCTGGATCCAGCACAACGAGCCGGGCAACCTGGTCGCCGGCGAGGAGCCGTGGAAGATCGTCCCGGAGCTGGACCCGCGGATCGACGAGGCGAACGTGCAGAAGGCGTACCCGGACTCGTTCGAGGACACGGACCTGGAGAAGGTGCTGGCCGGGCTCGGCGTCGGCAAGGTGGTGGTGACCGGCGCGCAGACCGACGTCTGCGTCCGCTCCACGCTGCACGGCGCGCTGGTCCGCGGCTACGACGCCCAGCTGGTCAGCGACGCGCACACGACCGAGGACAACACCTCCTACGGCGCGCCGTCTCCGGACCTGGTCATCGCGCACACGAACCTGTACTGGCAGTACCACGAGGCCCCGGGCCGGACCGCCGGAATCGTGAAGACCGAGGACGTCAGCTTCGGCTGAGCGCGCTCCGGCCGCCCGGCGCGCTCGATCCGCCCGGTCCGCCCGGTCCGCCCGGTCCGCCGGACGCTACGAGGCGTGCGAGGCCCGCTGCCGCCGGGCGCGCCGCGCCAGGTCACGACGCCGCGAGTGGTAGGCGAACATCAGTGCCACGGTCGCCGCGACCAGGCCGCCGAACGCGAAGACCAGGTTGGAGTAGGACAGCGGCGGCGCGGGCGCCGGCGGCTGGATGGTCCCGGCCCCCCGGTGCACCGGCGCCTGCGCCCCCGAAGGCTCCTGGTACTCCCAGGTCAGCGAGGTGTAGCCGAGCACGACCTTCTCGAACTTGGCCTTCGGCCCGGTCGCCGAGGACTTCGCCGGCTCCGGCGCCTTGCCCTTGACCGACGACGTCGCGGCGGGCACCGGCGTCGAGGGCGCCGCGGTCGGGGTGGCGGTCTGGAACGGCGTGCCGTCCGCGTTGGCGTCCTGCACGCTGATCACCAGCGCGTCCTTGAGCGCGTAGGACAGGTAGCCGTAGCCGCTGCCCGCCCCGCCGAACGACTCCACGTGCAGGCAGCCGAAGGGCTCGCCGGCCGCCGCCGCCAGCCGCAGCTTGGGCGAGACGTTGTCGTCGAGCGGCTCCAGCAGCTCCAGGTACTGATACGGGTGGCGGCCGTCGCCGAGCAGCGGCGGGACCATGCCCGCCGGGCCGACCGTGACGATCGGCAGGGCGCCGCTGGCCGGCTCGGTGATCAGCGTCGACCCCGGGACCTTGGGATGCGCCCCGGCGCTGTACGCCGGGATCATCAGGAACCCCTTGTCCGGGGCCGGGGCGTGCGGGCCGGAGGTGTCGCAGGGTCCGGTCGAGGTGGGTATCGCCTGGGCGGCGAACGGCGGCGCCGTCCACGGCGTGACCGGCGTGGTGGAGTTCGACCACGACGGCGGCGCCTGCCGGGTCGAGGTGCTGGGGCTCGACGGCGGGCTCGTGGAGCTGCCGGGCGCCGGGTCCACGGTGAAGTTGGCGGTCGCCGTCGCCGAGGTCGCGCCGCTGGCCGTACCGCGCACCTTGTGCGCGCCGGGACTGGCGCCCAGCGGCACCTGCATCGACGAGGAGGCCGAGCACGACCCGTCCAGGGGCGCGGAGCCCACCGGCTGGTTGTCGAACGCGAACTGCACCACCGCGCCCAGACAGGCGCCCGGAGCGGCGTTGCCGTTCAGGTGGAAGGTGGCGGTGAACACCGACTGCGCGCTGCCGTGGTTCGGCGACAGCGACACCGAACCGGATCCGCGCGCCGCCTGGGCCGGGGTCGCGGCGGCCACGCCCAGCACCAGGCCGACGGCGCAGGCCCCGGCGACACCCCCGACGATCGACCGTGCTCCGCGCCGCATCCCCACCCCACCCAGCTTCTCGGGAACCTACAGCCCGAGGTCGTCCAATTCCTTGAAGAGATCGGAGCGCGGGCTGCCCGGGAGACTACCGCTCTTGGCTGATTTCCGGCCACCGTCACCCTTGGGAGTGGGGAGGACCGCGGTGTCCCCGAGCGCCTTCTCGGCGCCCCCGCCGGCTCCGCCGCCGCCGACACCGGCGAGTTCCCGGTCCTCGCGCGCGCCGAGCGCCGCCGCTCCGCGCTCGCGCAGCAGCCACCCGGCGAGCACGCCGCCGATGGCGCCGCCGAGGTGCCCGAGCCACGACACGTGCGGCACGCCGGGCAGCGCCGCGGTCAGCAGGTAGGCGTAGGACAGCGCCATCACACAGCCGATGAGCACGTCCACCAGGTGCCGGTCGAACAAGCCCTTGACCACGACGTAGGCGAAGTAGCCGTAGACCAGGCCGGAGGCGCCGACAGTGTTCGAGTTGCCCTGGGCGAACCACACCATCAGCCCGCTGCTGCACACGATGACCAGCGTGACCATCAGGAATTTGCGGACGCCGCGATAGGCGGCCAGGAACCCGAAGACGAACAGCGGCCCGCTGTTGCTCTCGATGTGCTGCCAGCTGTAGTGCAGGAACGGGGCGGAGAAGATGTCGCCGAGGTGGCCCACGTCGCGCGGGACGATGCCGAAGTGGTTCGACAGGCGGTAGGACAGCGCGCTGTTCACCACCTGCGCCGCCCAGATGACGGCGATGAAGCCGACCATCACGTAGAGCGCTTTACGCGCCTCGTACAGCACTTCCTCGGCACTGCGGCCGTCCCAGGAGCCTTCGCCGCTCATCGGATCCCCCAAGTCTCGCGTTGTATCGCGTTCTGGGGAAAGCGTAGCTGGCGGGAATGCCGGACGCATCCACCTTGAGAGGGAGAAACGCGATGGTCCTCAGGGTTCCCGGACGAACCGCGGCCGAACCCCGGCCGGCCCACAAGTGGCGCGCACCACGTCCCAACCATGCAGCTCCCTGCCTTCCCCGGCTCTAAACTGCGAGTCGTCACCCACTGGGAAGGGAATGCCGCCGTGCGCAAGGTACTGATCGCCAACCGTGGCGAGATCGCCGTCCGGATCGCCCGCGCGTGCAAGGACGCCGGCATCGGCTCGGTCGCGGTCTATGCCGACCCCGACCGGGACGCGCTCCACGTCCGGGTGGCCGATGAGGCCTACGCCCTCGGCGGGACCACCCCCGGCGACTCCTACCTGGTCATCGACAAGCTCCTCAAGGCCGCCGCCGACTCCGGCGCCGACGCGGTGCACCCGGGCTACGGTTTCCTGGCCGAGAACGCGCAGTTCGCGCAGGCCGTGCTGGACGCCGGCCTGACCTGGATCGGCCCCTCCCCCGACGCCATCACCGCCCTGGGCGACAAGGTCGCGGCCCGCCACATCGCCCAGCGGGCGGGCGCGCCGCTGGTGGCCGGGACGGCGGACCCGGTGTCCGGCGCCGACGAGGTCGTCGCGTTCGCCCGGGAGGCCGGGCTGCCGGTGGCCATCAAGGCCGCCTTCGGCGGCGGCGGGCGCGGGCTGAAGGTCGCGCGGACGCTGGAGGAGATCCCCGAGCTGTACGAGTCCGCGGTGCGCGAGGCCGTCACGGCCTTCGGCCGCGGCGAGTGCTTCGTCGAGCGGTACCTGGACCGGCCGCGGCACGTGGAGACCCAGTGCCTGGCCGACCAGCACGGAAACGTCGTCGTGGTGTCCACCCGCGACTGCTCGCTCCAGCGGCGGCACCAGAAGCTGGTCGAGGAGGCCCCGGCGCCGTTCCTGTCCGAGGAGCAGGTGGCCGAGCTGCGCCGGGCCTCCAAGGCGATCCTGACGGAGGCCGGCTACGTCGGCGCCGGGACCTGCGAGTTCCTGGTCGGGCAGGACGGCACCATCTCCTTCCTGGAGGTGAACACCCGGCTGCAGGTCGAGCACCCGGTCACCGAGGAGGTCACCGGCATCGACCTGGTCCGGGAGATGTTCCGGATCGCCGACGGCGAGGAGCTGGGCTACGGCGACCCGGAGATCCGCGGGCACTCCTTCGAGTTCCGGATCAACGGGGAGGACCCGGGCCGCGGCTTCCTGCCCGCGCCGGGCGTGGTCACCACCTGGCGGCCGCCGTCCGGCCCGGGTGTGCGGCTGGACTCCGGGATCGAGCAGGGCGCCGAGATCGGGCAGAACTTCGACTCGCTGCTCGCCAAGCTGATCGTCAGCGGCCGGGACCGGCAGCAGGCGGTGGAACGGGCCCGCCGGGCGCTGGCCGAGTTCGAGATCGACGGCATGCCGACCGCGCTGACGTTCCATGTCGCGGTGATGAGCGACCCGGCGTTCACGCCGGCCGACCCGGCGCAGCCGTTCCAGGTGCACACGCGGTGGATCGAGACCGAGTTCGACAACCAGATTCCGCCGTACGCCGGGGAGGCCGGCGAGGGCGCCGGGGCCGGGGAGCGGACGACGGTCACCGTGGAGGTCGGCGGGAAGCGCCTGGAGGTGACGCTGCCGGCCGAGCTGGGCGTGTCTGCCGGGGGCGGCGCGGCGCGCGGTGGCGCGAAGGCGGCGCCGAAGCGGGGCGCGAAGAAGGGCGGCGGCGGGGCCGCGGCGTCCGGCGACTCGCTGACCGCGCCGATGCAGGGCACGATCGTGAAGGTCGCGGTGGAGGACGGCCAGGAGGTGGCGGCCGGGGACCTCGTCGTGGTGCTGGAGGCGATGAAGATGGAGCAGCCGATCAACGCCCACAAGGCGGGCACGGTGACGGCTGTCGCCGCCGAGGTCGGTGCCACCGTCACGGCCGGCACGGTGCTCTGCGAGATCAAGTAGCCATCGAAGATCAACGCCTCAAGCTGATCGAACAGGGCATGGAGATCAAGTACTGATCCGTTGAACAGCTTGTCGGGACGCTCGTAGGCCCGCCGCCCGAGTCCTCGGGGGCGGGCCTTCGCAGGGGGTATCGGTTAGCCTCGGGACATGGATCCAGCTGTGGCGATCACACGCCGGGGAAGCAGGACGTTCGCCGTTCTGCTTGCGGGTGTCGCTTTCCTCCTGTCCGCTCTTACCTATGGCGTCCGGCCCGCGCACGCCGACGAGACGCTCGACACCGTCGCCGCCGCGCTGCGCGAGAGTCCGGTCTATGTCGCGCCCGACGCCTCGCCGACCATGACGTCGTCGCAGGCTGACGCGCTGGTCGCGCAGATCAAGGGCATGCGCTCCGGGGTGCCGGTGTTCGTGGCGATCCTGCCGGACACCGCCACCTTCAGCAGCCAGCCGACGCTGCTCCAGCAGCTGTACAACAAGGTCGGGAAGAACGGCGTCTATGCCGCGAACATCGGCCGGAGCTTCCACGCGCTGGACTTCTCCGGCAGGCTGCGCACCGGGCAGGCCAACAATCTCGCGATCGCCGCAGCTCAGGGCGGCACCGACCTGGCGACGATCACCTCGGCGTTCGTCTCCTCCACTGATGCCGCGATCATCGCCAATGGCGGAGTGAAGCCCTCTTCGGGCTCGGGCTCGAAGTCGAAGTCGAACGGCGGCGGCGCGGGCGGCGTGCTGATCGGCGTCGGTGTGCTGGCGGTCGCCGGCGGCGGCGCGTATCTGGCGGTGAACAGCCGGAAGAAGAAGCGCGCGCAGGCGAAGCGGGACGCCGAGCTGGCGGGCCTGAAGAAGGCCGTGGACGAGGACATCACCGCCTACGGCGAGGTGCTGGACGGGCTGGACTTCACGCCCGGCGACCCGCAGGCCACTGACGACATGCGGCGCGACTACAGCAAGGCCCTGGATCAGTACGAGGCCGCGAAGGCCGCGGCTGCGGCGGCGAAGAAGCCCGGCGACATGAAGAACGTCACCGAGGCGCTGGACGAGGGCCGCTTCGCGCTGGCCACGCTCGACGCGCGCCGCAAGGGCACGGCGCTGCCGGAGCGCCGGCCGCCGTGCTTCTTCGACCCGCGCCACGGGCCGTCGGTGGGCGAGGTGACGTGGGCGCCGCCCGGCGGGGCGTCGCGCTCGGTGCCGGCCTGCGCGATGGACATGACGCGGGTGGGCGAGGGGCTCCAGCCGCAGGTGCGGCAGGTCGACACCGCGTACGGCCCGCAGCCGTACTACAACGCCGGGCCGGCGTACGGGCCCTGGGCCGGCGGGTACTTCGGCGGCGACGTGCTGTCGGCGGTCATGGTCGGGACGCTGATGGGCTCGGTGTTCGGCGGCTTCGGCGGCCACGACACCTATGTCGAGAACAACTATTACGGCGACGGCGGCGGCAACGGTCCGGACGGCGGCGGCTGGGGCGACGGCGGCTCCGGTGGAGACGGCGGGGCTTCCGGCGGCGACGGTGGGGGCTGGGGCGACTTCGGCGGCGGCTCCGACTGGGGCGGCGGCGACTCTGGCGGTGGTGGGGATTGGGGCGGCGGCGGGGACTGGTGACCCGTCGCGCGCTGACAGCTACAGCTCCGCCACCTTGGTCGTGGCGGAGGCTGGGGTTGCTGGCGGGGACTGGTGACCCGTCGCGCAACCGGTCCTAGCTGCGCCACTCCGGCAGCGTCGGCAGCACCTTCTCCGCCACGGCGCGCTCCAGCTTGCCGGCGGTGTCCTGGGTGATCGGGGTGCCGTCGGTCATCATCACGTCCAGCGCGTAGTAGCCGGTGCCGGCGGAGTCGTAGTCGACGGCCAGGTTGTAGAGCTGGCGGCCGCCCGCGGTGCCGGTCACGAGGGCGGCGGGGTGGCCGGCGACTTTCTCGGTCTCCTTCACCTTGCCCGGCTTGTGGGTGGAGAGGATCACCGAGTAGGGGCCCACCGCGTACAGGACGCGGACGCTGGGGTCGCCGCCCTCGACCGGCTGGGACATCGCGCCGCCGAACTCGGACGGGGCCTTGGGGATGCCGAGCAGGGTGGGCAGGTCCGCCTTCTGCAGGGCGGTGCACAGCGTGGAGGCGCTGACGTCGACGGCGGACTGCGACGCCGGTTTGCAGGGCTTCACCTCGGTGCCGGTGGTGCTGGAGTTGCTCCAGTAGACCACCGCGCCGACCCCGATGCCGCCGATCACCAGTGCGGCGAGGATCTGGATCCGCGCGCTGCTATGCGAGAAATTCACGTGCCGCCCCCCAAGATACCGACCAGTAACAAGCTCTGGAACGGCCATCCTGGCGTGTTCTCAGCGCCGGAACAAGCCCCCGGCGCGGGCGGGTCGGGTCAGTCCTCGTCCTTGACGTCGGCGTGCAGGCGGCGCGCCGCCTCGGCGATGGAGCCGGACAGCGACGGGTAGACGGTGAACACCGAGGCCACCTGGTCCACGGTCAGGTGCAGGTCCACCGCCATGGTGATGGGGTGGATCAGCTCGCTGGCGCGCGGCGCCACCACGACGCCGCCGACCACGGTGTCCGAGCCCTTGCGGGAGAACAGCTTCACGAAGCCGTCCTTGAAGCCCAGCATCTTCGCCCGCGGGTTGGAGTCCAGGGCCAGCTTGTACTCGTTGAAGCCCGGGGAGTCGTGGTGCGAGTTGACGTTGGTCTGGCCGACGGTGGCCACCTCGGGGCTGGTGAAGATGTTGGACGACACCCGCTTGAGGTTGATCGGCCACACCGCCTCGCCCAGCGCGTGGTACATCGCGATCCGGCCCTGCATCGCGGCCACCGAGGCCAGCAGCAGCACGCCGGTGACGTCGCCGGCCGCGTACACGCCGGGCGCCGAGGTGCGGGAGACCCGGTCCACCTCGATGTGGCCGCTCCGGGTCAGCTCCACGCCGGCCTCCTCCAGGCCCATGCCCTCGGTGTTGGGCAGGGAGCCGACGGCCATCAGCACGTGCGAGCCCTCGACGGTGCGGCCGTCCTCCAGGGTCACCACCACGCGGTCGCCCTTGCGGACGGCGGAGGCGGCGCGGGAGCGGGACAGCACCCGCATGCCCCGGCGGCGGAAGACGCTCTCCAGGACCTCGGCGGCGTCGGCGTCCTCGCCGGGCAGCACCCGGTCGCGGGAGGACACCAGGGTCACCGTCGAGCCCAGGGCCTGGTAGGCGCCGGCGAACTCGGCGCCGGTGACGCCGGAGCCGACCACGATCAGCTCCGGCGGGAGCTCCTTGAGGTTGTAGACCTGCTTCCAGGTGAGGATGCGCTCGCCGTCCGGCATGGCCTCCGGCACTTCGCGCGGGCGCACGCCGGTGGCCAGCAGGATCACGTCGGCGTGGTAGAGGGCGACGGTGCCGTCCGGCAGGTCGACCTCGACCTTGCGCTCCGGCGTCAGCCGGCCGCGGCCCCGGACGACCTGCACCCCGGCCTTGGTCAGCGCCTCGCCGATGTCCACCGACTGCGCCGAGGCCAGGTCCTTCACCCGGCGGTTGACCTTGTCCAGGTTCACGCCGGTCACGCAGCTGCCGCCGGCCGACACGCCGCCGATGCGGATGCCCATCTCGTCGGCCGACTCGAAGGACGACATGACGTCCGCGGTCGCGATCAGGGTCTTGGACGGTACGCAGTCGGTCAGCACCGACGCTCCACCCACGCCTTCGGCCTCGACCAGCACGACTTCCGCGCCGAGCCGGGAGGCCACCAGGGCCGCCTCGTAGCCGCCAGGTCCACCGCCGATGATCACGATCCGAGTCACATGTTCCATTGTCGCTCACGGAAAAGGTGTTGGTCGCACCGGATAGCCTTGAGGGCGCCGCGACTAGATGGAAATCAGGTAGATAACCGTGAGCAACACCGCCAATGACACCGTGGCGGCCGCGCCCTCGTTGGAGCACACCGCGAATTCGTCGTCACTGAAAGCGACATTCCGCGAATCGCTCACCGTTCTGCGGATCGGCCAGTTCCGGCTGATCCTGCTCGAACGCCTGCTGTCCACTTCCGCGACCGGTATCTCGTCGGTGGCGCTGTCCTTCGCGGTGCTGGCCGTGACCAGGTCCGCCGCGCACCCGGACGGCGACGCCGCCGCGGTCGCGTTCGTGCTGGCCGCGCAGCTGGCCCCGATGCTGGTCTTCACCCTGGTCGGC
Organism: Catenulispora yoronensis; assembly: GCF_039531695.1. Lineage (NCBI taxonomy): Bacteria > Bacillati > Actinomycetota > Actinomycetes > Catenulisporales > Catenulisporaceae > Catenulispora > Catenulispora yoronensis. Next base: position 4,369 of record NZ_BAAAQN010000070.1, on the reverse strand, counting down.
GGCGTCCTCGCGGACCGCTTCCGGGCGCAGCGGGTGATGATGGCCGCCAACTTCAGCGCGGCCGCCGGCGAGGGTTTGGCCGCGCTGCTCGTGCTCACGCACTCCGCGCACACCTGGAACCTGCTGCTCGCCGCGATCCTGATGGGCACCGGCGGCGCGCTGTTCTATCCGGCCTCGCAGTCGCTGACGCCGCGCCTGGTGCCGGCCGACCGGATGCAGGCCGCCTCGTCGCTGTCGCGGCTGGCGCAGTCCTCGATGCTGATGCTGGGCTCGGCGGTCGGCGGCGTCCTGGTCACGGTCTTCGGGCCGGGCTGGGCGATGGGGCTGGACGCGGTGCTGCTGCTGCTCGGCACGCTGCCGATGCTGCGGATCACCGTCGCGGCGCTGGAGCGGGCGGCCGAGAAGGCGCCGGGGATGCTGCACGAGCTGCGCGAGGGCTGGGTCGAGGTGCGCGGGCGCACCTGGCTGTGGGCGGTCATCCTCTGCTACGCCGTGGTACTGGCCGGCTGGTTCGGCGGCTTCATGGTGATCGGCCCGGAGGTGGCCAAGGCCCACCTCGGCGGGGCCGCGGCGTGGGCGGCGATCATCTCCTGCGACGGGCTGGGCGTGCTGCTCGGCGGGGTCGCGGGGCTGGTGTACCAGGTGAAGCGGCCGATGTTCGTCGGCACGATCCTGACCTTCACCTTCGCCCTCCCGCCGATCGTGATGGGCCTGGGCGGCCCGGTGTGGGCGATCGCGGTGTCGACGGCGCTGGCCGGGTTCTCCGGCGAGTACTTCATGATCCTGTGGATGGTGGCGCTGAACCGGCACATCCCGCAGGACAAGCTGGCGCGGGTGTACTCGTACGACGCGCTCGGGTCGCTGAGCGCGTCGCCGCTCGGGTCGCTTGTGGCCGGGCCGACCGCGAACGCGGTGGGGACGCGGGCGGTGCAGGTCGGGGCCGGGGTGCTGATGATCGGGGCTACGGGGTTGACGTTCATGTCACGGCAGGTGCGGACGCTGCGGGCGGATGATGTGCCTAGTGGTGTTGTGGGGGGTGGGGTCGGGAGCGGTGGCGGGGCTGGGGTCGGCGCTGGGGTCGGTGGCGGGGCTGGGGCTGGGATCGGGGCGGCGGCTCATGGTGCGCCGGGGGCGGTCGTCGGGGAGCAGATCTCGGGCGTTGCGGCCTGCTGAGCGGCGCTGCTAAGCGGTGCTGCTAAGCGGTGCTGCTAAGCGGTGCTGCTGAGCGGTGCTGCTGAGCGGTGCTGTATGGAGGCTGTGCCAGGCCGTGCAGCGAGGCTGTGCCAGGCCGTGCAGCGGGCTGGCGCTGGAACCGGGGCGCACCTGCGAACATGCGGCCGCCGCCGCACCCGTTCCCGTCCTCCCGGCGGTGCCCCGCTGTACGCTCACCGGGTGACGAACACCGCTGAGGACCCTTACCAGCTCGCCGAGACCGCCGCCGCCCGGCTCACCGACCTGGCCGGATCGCACGACGTCGCCGTCGTCATGGGCTCCGGCTGGGCCGAGGCCGCCGACGCCCTCGGCGCCCCTGATTGGGAGTCGCCGGTCGACGCCCTGCCCGGGTTCAGCGCCGCGGCGGTGGCCGGGCATGCGGGCAAGGTGCGCTCGATCACTGTCGGCGGGAACAAGGTGCTGGCTTTCCTGGGGCGCACTCATTACTACGAGGGCCGCGGCGTGGCGTCGGTGGTGCACGGGGTGCGCACGGCGGTTGCCAACGGGGTGCGGACCGTCGTGCTCACCAACGGCTGCGGCGGGTTGCGCGCGGACCTGCGGGCCGGGCAGCCGGTGCTGATTGCCGACCATCTGAATCTGCAGGTGGAGTCGCCGATCGTCGGTGCGCGGTTCGTGGACCTCACCGACCTGTACTCCGAGCGGCTGCGGGCGGTGGCCCGGACTGTCGACCCGGATCTGGCCGAGGGCGTCTACCTGGCGCTGCGCGGTCCGCACTACGAGACGCCGGCCGAGATCCGGATGTTCCGGGCCTGGGGCGCGGACCTGGTCGGCATGTCCACCGCGCTGGAGGCGATCGCGGCCCGGGAGGCTGGGGCCGAGGTGATGGGTATCTCTCTGGTGACGAACCTCGCCGCCGGGATGACCGGTGAGCCGCTGTCCCACACTGAGGTGATGGAGACGGGGGCGGCGTCGGCGGGGTCTCTGGGGACGTTGCTCCGGGGGATCGTCGAGAAGCTCTGACCGGTTGGCGGGATGATCTGAAGCAGCGGTGAGAGTGGTCCGAGGGCCGGGGTCAGAGGGCTGGAGTCCGAGGTTCGAAGCCCGAGGCCCGAGGCCCGAGGCCCGAAGACCCGGAAGGGAACGCGATGACACAGAGCATTGAGCGGCGGGGTACTGCGAGTGCTGCCATCAGTGGTGCGCTGTTCGGTGCGGCGCGCGCTTGGCTGGCCGAGGATCCGGATCCGGTCACCCGTGCCGAGCTGAGTGAGCTGCTGGAGGCTGCGGAGTCGGGCGACGCGGTGGCCTATGGCTATCTGGAGGATCGCTTCGACGGCCGTCTCCAGTTCGGGACGGCGGGTCTGCGCGGTGAGCTCGGCGCCGGGCCGAACCGGATGAACCGGGTGACCGTGCTGCGCGCGGCTGCCGGCCTGGCCGCGTTCCTCACCGCGCAGCACGGTCCGGGCCAGGTCGTGGCTGTCGGCTATGACGCCCGGCACAACTCGCGGCGGTTCGCCGAGGACACCGCCGAGGTGATGCTCGGCGCGGGGCACCGGCCGTTCCTGATGCCGCGTGAGCTGCCGACGCCGATGCTGGCGTTCAGTGTCCTGCGGCTGGGCGCGGCGGCGGGTGTGATGGTGACGGCGAGCCACAATCCGGCGCGGGACAACGGCTACAAGGTCTACCTCGGCGACGGTTCGCAGATCAACACGCCGAACGACGCGCTGATCGCGGCGTGCATCGACGCCGTGGGGGCGCTGGCGGACGTACCGCGCGGTGCCATCGACGACGTCGAGGCGGTGCCGGAGGACGTGATCGAGGCCTACGCCGCGCGGGCGCGGGAGCTGGTCGCCGAGTCCGAGCACCGGGACCTGCGGTTCGTCTACACCGCGATGCACGGGGTCGGGTTCGAGCTGTTCCGCCGGGTGGTGACCAGCGCCGGGTTCGCGGAGCCGATCAGCGTGGCGGAGCAGCAGCAGCCGGATCCGGACTTCCCGACGGTCGCGTTCCCGAACCCGGAGGAGCCCGGTGCGCTGGACCTGGCGTTCGCGCTGGCGCGGGAGCAGGGTGCGGACGTCATCATCGCCAACGACCCCGACGCGGATCGGATGGCGCTGGCCGTCCCGGACCCGTCCACGCCGGGCGGCTGGCGGCGGCTGTCAGGGGACGACGTGGGGATGCTGCTTGGACACTACTTGGCCAACGCGGGACGGCGCGGGACCTTCGGCACCTCGATCGTGTCATCGGAGGGCCTGGCCGCGATCGCGGCGGAGGCGAAGGTCGGCTACGCGCGGACGCTGACCGGGTTCAAGTGGATCAGCAAGGTGCCGGACCTGGCGTACGGGTACGAGGAGGCGATCGGCTACTGCGTCGATCCGCGTCACGTCAACGACAAGGACGGGATCACCGCCGCACTGATCACCGCCGAGTTCGCGGCAAAGCTGAAGGCCGAGGGCAGGACGCTGCTCGACGCACTGGCGGATGTGGACCGGGTGACCGGGAACCTGGTGACCGCGCAGGTGTCGGTCCGCAGTGATGATCCTGAGCAGATCCAGACGATGATGCGGGTGCTGCGTCGGGAGCCGCCTGAGAGGTTGGGTGGGGTGGTGGTCAACGCGGTTGGGGATTTGACGGCGGGTGGGCGGACGCTGCCGGTTGAGCAGGGGTTGTGGTTGGGGTTGGGGCGGGAGCGGGAGTTGGGACAGCATGATGGGTGGGTTGCGGTTCGGCCGTCGGGGACTGAGCCGAAGTTGAAGTGCTATATCGAGCTGGGGGATCGGGGGGCGGTGGATCGGTCGGTGGTGGTGGATCGGATTGGTGCGGTGCGGGGTGGGTTGGAGGAGTGGTTTGGGCAGTTCGCTTAGGGGGCTGCCGGGTGAAGGTCGAAAGTCAAAGTCAAGAGCTGGGTAAGGCAGGCGCCTCCGGCGAGGGCCTCTGATCCCTCGGAGAACTGGCGCTGCTCCATAGGGGGGTCTGGTTAGTCTCTGCGCTGGCGGTTGGTGGGGTGGGGGTTTGTTCTCCTCGCTCACGTCGGCAGCCCTACGGGTACAGCACCGCCGCCCAGGTATCAAGTCCATGCCGCTGCGGTGATGGTTGTTGGGCTGCGGTTGGGTGTGCATGAACTTGACACCTGGTCGACGGTACTGTAGGCAAAGCCCTGCCGACGTGACCGAGGAGAACAAACCAAAAACCCAGGGAG
>NZ_BAAAQN010000069.1:0-60629 GCF_039531695.1 Catenulispora yoronensis | reverse complement strand
CCGCCTCGTCGGGATCCTGCACGGCTGCCTGAAAACCGGCACCCTCTACGACGAAGCCACCGCCTGGACAAACCAGCACGAACCCATCACCACTTGACAGCCCTAACTCCAGGGATGTCTTTGATCTGGCCCTTGATCTGGCTTTTGATCTGGCCCTTGATCTGGCCTTTAACCTAGATCAAAACTCTCCGACCTCGATCAAAACCCTCACCCCAACCCCACCCGAGCGCCCCGTCCCCCACCCCCCACCCGCACCCCCGCCAACCGCTCCCGCACCACCTCAGCCTCCGGCCTCCGCAACTCCTCAAAAGCCGTCAACGCATCCCGCCAATTCATCCGCGCCGCCCCATAATCCCCCAAATCATGCAGCGCATCCCCCAACCGCATCGCCGCGAGCGCCACCTGATTGTCGTCCCCCTCCTGCAAACACGCATCAATCGCGCGCCTATAACAGGAAACCGACTCATCCAAATCCCCAAGCCGATGGTGAATATATCCCAAACTATCCCACAACAACCCAATATGCTCATGCCGCCCCGTCGCCAACTTCAAATGCAAAGCCCGCCGACAACACGCCAGCGCCTCCGGCAACCGCCCCAAATGCGCGTAGCTCCACCCCAGCGAGTTCAACCCCTGCGCCTGCGCGTGCAGCTCCCCCGTCCCCTCCACATGGTCCAGAAACTCCCGCAGCAGCGGCAGCGTCGCCGCCACCTCCCCCTGCAGGAACCTCACATTCGCCATCGTCCGCTTCGTCTCGGCCGCCCCCGGCGCATGCCCCGCCTCCACATACAGCTCCAGCGCCCGATCCAGGTGGTGCATCCCACCCTCCGGGTCCCCGATGCGCGGTAGGTCCCGCCCGAACATCCGGTGCACGTGTGCCTCGGCGACCCGGTCCCCCAACCGGCGCGTAGCCTCCAACGCCAAGCGCGCGCCCGCGATGTCCTCCTCCCATCGCGCGTTTCGCGCCATCCCGATCGACCGCGCGCACGCCAGCTGCCACACCTCGGCGTCCATCCCCGCCGCCGCCAGGTCCGCCAGCAGCGCGGCCATGACCTCCCTCTCGGCGTCGAACCAGGCGATTCCGCCGAACGAGTCCTCGATCACCGTCGTCAACGCCCCCGCCGGGGCCGGCGCCAGCTCCTCCGCGGTCGGCAGCGCGGTCGTCGCGTGGAGCATGTTGACCTGCACCACAGTCCGCAGGTAGTGATCCACCATCCGCCGATAGGCCCGGTCCCGCTCCTCCTCGCACTCCTCCGCCGCCAACCGCTCGGCCGCGAACGCCTCCAACAGGCTGTGCCGCCGATACCGACCCCGCCCATCGACCGACGCCATGTTCATCGCGACCAGCTCGACCAGCGCCGCGTGCGCCTCCACCGACGGCAACGCCGCCAGCGACGCCGCCGCCGGCACCGCCACATCAGGCCCCGGATGCAGCGCCAACAGCCGGTAGAGCCGCGCCGCGCATGCACTCAGCTGGCAGTAGGACCACGACAGCACCGTCCGAACGCTGATCGCCGCATCGCCGCCGTCCAACGCCCCCAGGCTCCCGCCCACGGCACCCAACTGCGCAGCCAAGTCCTCCAGCGGAACATCCGGCCGCACCCACGCCCGCCCCGCCGCGACCACCAACGCCAGCGGCAAATGCGCGCAATGCTCTGCGATAGCGGCGACCGCGTCCTCCCGCCCAGCCGTCCGCTCAGGCCCAAGACGCTTGTTCAGCAGCTCCCGTGACTCCAACGCCGACAACGGCTGCAACGCCACCGTGCGCGCCAAATCGATAGTCACCAACGACGCCAACGCGTTCCGACTGGTCGCCAGCACCTGCGCGGGCCCGGCCGGCGGCAGCAACGGACGCACCTGGTCCGCGTGGTGCACGTTGTCCAGCACGATCAACACCCGCTTGTCGGCGATGACCGCCCGATACAGAGCGATCCGCCCACCGGCGGTCGCCGGAAGTAAGTGGTCTGGCACGCCCAAACAGTCCAACAGAACGCGCACAGCCTCATCGGCGGACATCGGCGTCCCCCGCTCGGCGAAGCCCTTCAGGTCCACATACAACCGACCATCCGGAAACGCCTCCGCCGACCGGTGAGCCCATATCAACGCGAGCGCCGTCTTGCCGATCCCGGCCATCCCCACCAACAAAGTGAGCCCAGGCAGGTCCGGCGGATGATTGCCCTGCATCGCCTCGCCAATGCGGGCAAGCTCCGCGCTGCGCCCCACGAATCGACGCGGCGCCGGCGGAAGCTGGTGCGCAAGCGCGCTCAGGCTTGCGCCCCCACCAGCCATCGCTCCAGCGCTGTCAACAACACCAGGAACGCCAACGCCAGTAAAGCCAGGAAGACCAGGGCCAGGGCCAGAACCAGAACCAAGGCCAGGGCCAGGGCCAGAACCGGCAGCGGCAGCGGCAGCGGCAGCGACTCCAGCACTGCCAACGACACCAGCAACACCTCCGCCACCGCCACCGCCACCAATTCCAGTGGCACTACCAAATCCAGTGGCACCAGCAATACCAGCGCCACCAGCACCCACACCCAGCCCCGTCCCCGAACCAGCGCCCTCCCCCGCAGTCAGACCCAGACCCGCGGCCACGCCAAAAAAGGCAGCCCCCACCACGCCGCTCCCACCACTCCCACCGCCCGGACCACTCCCCACCTCACTCCCAGCCCTCGCCTCCGCCCCAGCCGCCCACAACCCAGCCCCCGCCCCCAAAGGCACCCCCAAAGCAGCCCCCAACCCCGACACCGAAGCTCCATCCACCATCACTCCACCACCAACTCCACCAACCCCACCGCCACCCCCGCCACCACCCACCCCACCCCTCACGGAAACGTTATCGATCAGCCGAAACCCCCTCCGCGGCGACACCAACTCCCCCACCATCTCCTCGGCATCAACCCCCCGCAAAGTCAGGTGATAGAACCGCCGCAACAACGGCGAAGGCTCCGTCCCCAACTCCTCCCGCAGCCGCAACCGCACCTTCCGGTACCACTCCTGCGCATCGGCATGCCGACCCGCCCCATACAGCGCCAAGAAGTTCCGCTCGTGGAACGGCTCGTTCAACGGATGCGACCCTGAAAGCGCCCGCAGCGTCGGCAGAATCGCGTCGAATTCCCCTCGCACCAGATGCGCGTCGATCCGCAGTTGCTCCAGCCGGATCCGCAGCTCCTCCAAATACGGCAGGAACTCGCCTCGCAGTCCGTCCGACTCCAGGTCGGCCAGCGCCTCCCCGCGCCACATCCCCAGCGCCTCCGCCGCGGCCTCACCAACCTCGGCCCAGCGTCCCTCGTCGGCGGCGACGCGTGCGCGGCCCTCCAGCTCCGCGACGCGCACGTGGTCGATCTCGTCCCCAGGCTCGGGCGCGAACAGGTAGCCCCGTCCCTCGTACCGCACTCTCGACGCGGTCCCGCTGCCCAGCACGGTGCGCAGCCGCGACACGTACGTGGCCAGCCCGGAGCGCGCGCTGGCCGGCGGGCGGTTCCCCCACAGCGCCGCCACCAGGGTGTCGAAACCCACCACCTGGCCCGGTCGCAGCAACAACGCTGCCAGCACAGAGCACTGTTTGCCGGCCGGCACCGAGATCTCGGCGCCTGTGTCGTCCCAGACCTTCAGTGCCCCCAAGAGCGCGTAACGCATTTCGAGCCCCATCCCCTCGGACCGCACCGCGCGGCGCAATGTGGCGCGCAAAGCGGTGCCGCCATCATGGGCAATAACCTTGTCGGATGTCGAGAAGGGGCTTCGATGGCAGCCTCCGAACCCGATCGCCGTTCGGCGCCGTCACCAGTTTCGCAGTTCTCTAAGACAACGGTGACACCACCCTCATCGCCCCCTCATCGCCCTTCATCGCCCCCTCATCGCAAAAGGGCCGGTGCGCACCTTCCGCACCGGCCCCGGCCTCAACCAACCGACCAACCACCCACACCCACACTGACCCCCACACCCCACCCCCACCCCAAAACCCCGAAGGGGCGAGGAGGCCCGCGCACGAGCCCTCCCCGCCCCGACGCCCCCGGACCGGCTGCGATCGGTCCGCGGGCGCCACCCGCGTCACTCCCCGCCGTCCCCACGGCGGACACGGGCGATCTGGTCGCGCAGCCACAGGGCGCTGCGCTTGGGGGTCCGCACCTGCGTGTCGTAGTCGACGCGCACGATGCCGAACCGCTTGTCGTAGCCGTAGGCCCACTCGAAGTTGTCCATCAGCGACCACGCGAAGTAGCCGCGGATGTCCGCGCCCCGGCCGCGCGCCTCGACGACGGCGTTGAGGTGCGACTCCAGGTAGGCGGTGCGGTCGGTGTCCTCGACGAACCCGTCCGCGTCCGCGGCGTCGTCGTAGGCGGCGCCGTTCTCGGTGATGTAGATCGGGTAGCCCGGGTACTCGCGGCCGACGCGGGTCAGCAGGTCGGCGAAGTCGGCGGGCATGACCTCCCAGTCGATGTAGGTCTTGGGCAGGTCGCCGAACTCGATGGTGCGGGTCACCGGACGGCCGTCGGCCTCGACGGTCTCGCCGTTCTCGGCGTAGCCGGTGGTGCGCTCGGAGCGGTAGTAGTTCACGCCGATGGTGTCGATCGGCTCGGCGATCGCGGCCAGGTCGCCGTCCTGGACCGGGATCTCCACGCCGATCGCCGACAGGTCGGCGACCAGGTCCTCGGGGTAGCCGCCCTTGAAGATCGGGTCCATGTAGAACCGGAAGCTCAGCGCGTCGCCGCGGCGGGCCGCCTCGACGTCCACCGGGTCGTCGGAGGCCGGGACCGAGTTGCCCAGGATGTGGGTGATCGCCAGGTCCACGGTGCGGCCGGCGGAGGTCGCGGCGGCGCGGATCCGGCCGGCCGCCAGGCCGTGCCCGAGCAGCAGGTGGTGCACGGCGCTCACGCCGTCGGCGAAGTTCTTGCGGCCCGGCGCGTGCACCCCCTTCACGTAGCCCAGCCAGGCCGAGCACCAGGCCTCGTTGAGCGTGGTCCAGTGCTCCACCCGGTCGCCGAGCTTGGCGTAGACGAGCTCGGCGTAGTCGGCGAACCGGTAGGCGGTGTCCCGGTTCGGCCAGCCGCCGGCGTCCTCCAGCTCCTGCGGCAGGTCCCAGTGGTACAGCGTCAGCCACGGGTCGATGCCGGCCCCGAGCAGCTCGTCGACCAGCCGGTCGTAGAACGCCAGCCCGCGCTCGTTGGCCGGGCCGGAGCCGGTCGGCTGCACCCGCGGCCAGGCCACCGAGAACCGGTAGGTGTCCACGCCCAGGGTCTTGATCAGCGCGACGTCCTCCGGCATCCGGTGGTAGTGGTCGCAGGCCACGTCGCCGTTGTCGCCGTTGTCGACGGCGCCGGGCACGCGGCAGAACGTGTCCCAGATCGACGGGGTCCGGCCGTCCTCGGACACCGCGCCCTCGATCTGGTAGGCGCTGGTCGCCACACCCCACCGGAAGTCGCTGGGCAGCTCGTGAATCATGGTTCTCCTCATAGCAAGGGTGGGTCAGGCGGCCGGGTGCAGCCAGCAGGCGACGGTTCGGTCGCCGGTGCCCGCGGCGTCGGCCGGGCGCGTCAGCGGCGGCAGATCGGTTTCACAGGGGTCGAAGGCCTTCGGACAGCGCGGCGCGAAGGCGCAGCCGGCCGGCATGTTCCGCAGGTCCGGCGGCGAGCCGGGGATGCCGGCCAGGCCGCGCCGCGGGCCGTGCAGCGCCGGGAAGGAGTGCAGCAGCCCGTGGCTGTAGGGGTGCAGGGAGTCGGCGTAGATGGCGCTGGACGGCGCCTCCTCCACGATCCGGCCGCCGTACATGATGGCGATCCGGTCGCTGAACTCGGCGAGCAGCGACAGGTCGTGGGTGATGAAGATGACCGAGAACCCCAGGCGCTGCTTGAGCTTCACCAGCTGCCGCATGATCTGCCGCTGCATCACCACGTCCAGCGCGGTGGTCGGCTCGTCCATGATCACCACGCGCGGCTCCAGGGCCAGCGCCATCGCGATCATCACGCGCTGGCGCATACCGCCGGAGAGCTGGTGCGGGTAGCTGCTGAGCCGGTCGCGGGCGATGCCCACCAGGCTCAGCAGCTCCGCCGCGCGCACCATCCGCTCGGTCTTGGTCCCCTTCGGCCGGTGCTCCTTGATCACGTCGGTGAGCTGGTCGGCGATGGTGGCCACCGGGTTCAGCGAGTTCATCGCGCCCTGGAACACGATGGACAGCTGGTCCCAGCGGAAGGCGCGCAGCTCCGCGTGCGTCAGCCGGAGCACGTCGAACGGCTCGCCGGCCTCGGGGTGGTAGATCACCGACCCGCCGGCGACCACGCCGGGCGGCGCCAGCAGCCGGGTGGCGCCGTAGACCAGCGTGGACTTGCCGGAGCCGGACTCGCCGGCCAGGCCCAGCACCTCGCCGCGGCGCAGCGTCAGGTCGACCTCGCTGACCGCGCGCACCGCCTTGTCGCCCAGGCCGTACTCGACGGAGAGCCCTTTTATCTCCAGGACCGGCTGGCTCATCGGGCAGCACTCCCCTTGTTCACATTCGAGTCCTGCGAAAGCACCGGGGTGAACCCGATCTGCATCCGCACCTTGCGCCCGTCGGCGGCCTTCACCACCGCGCGGCCGCTGCTGCGCAGCCGCGGGTTCACGATCTCGTCGATGCCGAAGTTCACCAGCGACAGCGCGGTGCCCAGCAGCGCGATGCACAGCCCGGCCGGGACGAACCACCACCAGGCGCCGATGGCCAGCGCCTGCTGGCCCTGGGCCCAGAACAGCACCTCGCCCCAGTTCCACTCGGAGATCCCGGAGACCCCGACGTAGGCCAGCGCGATCTCGGTCAGCACCGCGAACATCACGGTGCCGATGAACGAGGAGGCGATGATGGCGGTCAGGTTCGGCAGGATCTCGAAGACCACGATCCGCCAGGTCGACTCGCCGTTGGCGCGGGAGGCCTGCACGAAGTCGCGCTGGCGCAGCGACAAGGTCTGGGCCCGCAGCAGCCGCGCGCCCCAGGCCCAGCCGGTGCAGCCGATGACGACCGCGATCGCGGTGTCCCCGGAGTTCGGCACCACGTTGGTGACGATGATGATCAGCGGCAGCGCCGGGATCACGATGAAGACGTTGGAGATCGTGGACAGGCTCTCGCCGGGCAGGCCCGACAGGTAGCCGGAGGCGACGCCGATCACCACCGCGATCAGCGTGGCCAGGATCCCGGCGGAGAACCCGACGAACATCACGCTGCGGGTTCCGACCAGGATCTGGCTGAAGATGTCCTGGCCCAGGTGCGTGGTGCCGAACCAGTGCTTGCCCGACGGCGCCTGCAGGATGTCCTTGCTGCGCTTGGACGGGTCGAACGGGGCCAGCGCGTCGCCGAAGAAGGCCACGAAGGTGAACACGATCAGGAGCACCAGGCCCACGGTGACCTTCAGGCTCGGCATCCGGAAGCGGAGGCGCATGGGTCAGCCCTCCTTCCGGGTACGGGGGTCCAGGGCCATGTAGGCCAGGTCGGCCAGGAAGTTCGCGACCAGCACCGCGATGGTGACGACCAGGAACACGCCCTGGATCAGCGGGTAGTCGTGGCCGGAGACGGCGTTGATCAGCTGCAGGCCCACGCCGGGGTAGGAGAAGACCTGCTCGACCAGGAAGGTGCCGCCGACCACCAGGCCCAGCGCCATGCCGAAACCGGAGACCGAGGGCAGCAGCGCGTTGCGCGCGGCGTAGCGGGTCATCACCCGGGTGCCGGACAGGCCCTTGGCGTGCGCGACGGTGATGTAGTCCTCGGCGGTGACGGTGACCATCATGTTCCGCATCGCCAGCAGCCAGCCGCCGACCGCGGAGATGATGATCGTGCAGGCCGGCAGGATGCTGTGCCACACCGCGTCGGCGATGAAGCCGCCCTGCCAGCCCGGGATCAGGCCCACCGTGTAGCCGCCGGAAGTCGGCAGGCCGCCGTCGCCGGCGAACCAGGCCACGGCGATCAGGCCGAGCCAGAAGTACGGGATCGAGGACAGGAACGAGGTGGCCGGCAGCAGGCTGTCCAGCCAGGTGCCGCGACGCCAGCCGGCGAAGACGCCGAGCGCGGTGCCGATCAGGAACGCCAGGACCGTGGTGGTGCCGATCAGGCCCAGGGTCCACGGCAGCGACCGGCTCAGCACGTGGGTCACCGGCTCCGGGAAGTTGCCGAAGCTGATGCCCAGGTCGCCGTGCATGAGCTGGCCCAGGTAGTGGAAGTACTGCGAGGGCAGGCTCTGGTGCTTGTCCAGGCCGAACAGCACGTTCAGCGACTCCACGGCGCTGTCGTCGATCTGGCCCTTGCGCTGGGCGAGCAGCGAGTCCACCGGGTTGCCGGGGATCAGGCGCGGGATGAAGAAGTTGATGGTGACGGCGGCCCAGAGGGTGAAGACGTAGAAGCCGAAGCGGCGGGCGAAGTACTTCACAGCGCTGCCTCCTGGTTCTCCTCGGTCGCGGCTTCGGTCACGGTCCCGTTCGCGGTACCGGCGGTGCCGGCGGTAGCGGTGGCAGTGGCGCCGAACACGTTTCCGGCGGCAGCACCGGCCCCGGCCTGCTCGGGCACCGCGCCCTCGCCCAGCGCCGCCTTGTCGGCGTAGAGCCAGCACGCGGCCCAGTGGCCCGGCGCGTCCGTCAGCTCGATGCGCTCGGGCACCTTCGCCTTGCAGATCGCCATCGCGTGCGGGCAGCGCGGGTGGAACCGGCAGCCGGACGGCGGGTCGATCAGGCTCGGCGGCTCGCCGGAGTCCTCGTCGTCGTCCTCGACGATGGCGCCGAGTCGCTCGGGGTTCGGCGCGGAGTCGACCAGCAGCTGGGTGTAGGGGTGCGCCGGGTTCTGGGTCACGGTCTCGGAGTCGCCGCCCTCGACCATGCGCCCGGCGTACATCACCATCGTCTCGTCGGCGAAGTAGCGCGCCGAGGCGATGTCGTGGGTGATGTACAGGATCGCCAGGTCCAGGCGCTCCTTGAGGTCCCGCAGCAGGTTCAGCACCCCGAGCCGGATCGACACGTCCAGCATCGACACCGGTTCGTCGGCGAGCAGCGCCTCGGGGTCGGCGGCCAGCGCCCGCGCGATCGACACGCGCTGGCGCTGTCCGCCGGACAGCTCGTGCGGGTACTTGTCCAGATACAGCTCGGCCGGGGTCAACTGCACCCGGCCGAGCAGCTCGGTCAGGCCCTGCTGGTCCGCGGGCTTGCCGTGGATCCGCAGCGCCCGGGTCAGATGGTGGCGCACGGTGTGCACCGGGTTCAGCGAGGCGAACGGGTCCTGGAAGATCATCTGGACCCGCTTGGCGTAGGCCTTGAACGCCCGGCCGCCCTTCACCTCGGTGGACGACCCGGCCAGCCGGATGTCCCCGCCGGTGCGGGGGTAGAGCTGCGCCAGCAGCCGCGCCACCGTCGACTTGCCCGAACCGGACTCGCCGACCAGCGCGGTCACGCGGCCGCTGCGCAGCGTGAGCGTGACGTCGTCCACAGCGTGTACAACGCGGGGCGTGCGGCTCAGGGCCGCCCGCCCGCGGGCGCGGACCGGGAAGTGTTTGGTCAGCCCCTCGGCTTCCAGGACCACCGCGCCCGGCGGGGGTGCCGTGTCCGACATCTGATGTGCTCCTTCTAAGGACTGCAAGGACTGCGGGGACCGCTCGGACCCCCGCCGCTCCCCCGGCCCGGCTCAGGCCGGGCCGGGGGACACGGGACGGGTCAGGACGACGGGGTCAGGTGCAGGACGACGTCGAGCATGCCCCAGCGGGTCGGCTGCGGTGCCGCGTAGGCGTTCTCCGCCGACGGCCAGCCGTTCCAGTTCTTCGTCGAGAACTCGGCGCCGAGGTTGCCGGCCGAGGTCGGGATCATCGGCATCTGCTCGACGAAGATCTTCTCCAGGTTGTTCATGGCCGCGGTCCGGCTGGCGTCGTCGGTGGCGTTGGCGTACGCCTTCAGCGCCGCGTCGGCCGCGTCGTTCTTGAACCGGCCGAAGTTCTCGGTGGCCGCGGTGCCGATCGGCTGGACCGCCGCGGAGTCCATGATCTGCTGGTACATGTCGTACGGCGTGGTCCCGGAGTTGGTCCAGTGCAGCGCCGTGTCGAAGTTGCCCTTGGCGATGTTGTCGAACCAGGCGTCGTCGTTGGCCTTGTCGACGGTGGCGTCGATGCCGATGGTGGCCAGGTTGTCCTTGATGATCGCCAGGTCGGTCTGGTAGTCGTTCCAGTCCGCCGGGTCGGTCATCGTCAGGGTCACCGGCTTGCCGTCCTTACCGATGAGCTTGTCGCCCTGGTAGGTGTAGCCGTTGTCGGTGAGCTCCTTCTTGGCGGTGGCCACGTCGGCCTCCGGCGCCTTGCCCTTGAAGTCCGGGGCGATGTAGGGCTCGCCCTGCGGGGTCGGGATGCCGGTGATGTTCTCGATCTTCGGCTTGAAGTAGCCGGCCTCGCCCTGGTTGAAGATGTCGTCCCGGTTGATCACCATGCTCATGGCGCGGCGCAGGTGCGGGTCGTCGAACGGCTTCTTGGTGGTGTTGAACCACAGGCCGTCGGCCGACAGCTGGGCCGGGAAGTACAGCTTGTAGTGCGCCGGGTCCTTGGCCACGAAGGTGCTCTTGGCGTCGGACATGAAGTAGTAGCTCCACTCCGCGGCACCCGAGGTGAGCGCGGAGCCCATGGTGTCGTTGGAGCTGTAGGTGGTGAAGTTGATCGTCTTCACCTTCGGCGCGTTGCCCCAGTAGCCGTCGCGGGCGGCCACGGTCACCGTCGAGGGCGTGGTGCTCTTGATCGAGTACGGGCCGGTGCCGACCGGGCTGGCGACGGTGTCCTTGGTCGGGTCGGCCATCGCCGACCACTGCTTCTTGTTGATGACCTGGGTGGCCAGCACCTTGGTCCGGTTCACGTACTGCGAGCCGTTGAAGCTCACCGTCACCTGGTTGCCGCTGCTGCTCACGTCCGTGATCGGAAGCGAGTAGTAGTTGATGCCCTTGTTGTCCTTCTGGATCTGGAAGGAGTAGGCGACGTCGTCGGCGGTCAGCGGGCTGCCGTCGGACCACTTCACGCCGTCCCGGACGGTCAGGGTGATCTTGGAGTAGTCCGGCGCCCAGTCCCACTTGGTGGCCAGCCACGGCTTGGGGTCCTGGTCCGGCTTGGCCTCGTCGGTCATCGCCAGCGGCTCCCAGATCAGCCAGGTGTAGCCCAGCTTCTTGGCGAACGAGGAGTCCAGGAACGGGTTGTTGTTCGCCGGGAGGGTGGCGCCGTCCGGCATGCCGACGTTCAGCACGGTCGCGCCGGAGCCGCCGGAGGTGCCCCCGGTGGTGCCGTTGCCGTTGCTGACTTTCTTGGCGCTGCCGCAGCCGGCGGCCAGCGCCGCGGTGAGGCCGGCGGCAACCAGAATGGCGAGCGGACGCCGGGCTGCGGTGCCGGGTGTCGCGAGGGTCATAGCTCCTCCTGAGCTTGTGCGGTCGTCCGGGTTCGCCGGTCCCTGGGCTAGGCGCTTTCGGGTGTGCGGCAGCGCGGCACGGCGCCTGGGGTTGCGGCCGAGGTGGCCGGCGGCGACGCGCCCGGACGGATCCGGATCTTGGGATCTAGGCCTGTGGTGCGGTGGAGCCCCGGACGACGAAGTCGGTCGGGATCACGACGGGCTCGGTCGGGAACAGGTCCCCGGCCAAACGCGCCAACAGCATCCGGGCCGCCAGCGCCCCCATCTCCCGCAGGGGCTGGCGGACCGTGGTCAGCGGCGGCGTGGTGAGCGCGGCGAGGTCGACGTCGTCGAATCCGACGACGGCCACATCGTGCGGCACCGCGCGCCCGGCCTCCCTCAGCGCCTGCATGGCGCCCGCAGCGGAGAGGTCGTTGTGCGCGAACAAGGCGTCGAACTCGACGCCCTCGGAGAAGGCCCGCGCCACGGCGGCCCGGCCCGACTCCAAAGTGAAGTCCCCGTCGAGCAGGGCCTCGGCCGGCAGGGGAAAGCCGGCCTCGGCGAAGGCTTCGGCGAAGCCCTCGGTCCGCTCGGTGACGCAGCCGAAGCCGGGGGTCCCGGAGACCACGATCGGTCGCCGGCGGCCCAGCTCCAGCAGATGCGCGGCGGCCTGTCGGCCGCCGGCACGGTTGGTGGTGGACACGGAGGGGAACTGCGGACGGGATTCGCGGTCGTCGATCAGGACCACCGGCAGCCCGGCCGAGTGCAGCTCCGTGATGTAGTCCAGGGTGCCCTCCGGCTCGATCACCAGCAGTCCGTCGAACGCCTTGGCGTCGACCTGGCTGGCGAACTGCCGCATGGAGCCGTCACCCTGGTTGCAGGTAAAGAGCATCAAGCCGTACTTGCGGCTCTCCACGGTGTCCACGGCGCCCTGGAGCACCTGCCCGATCCACGGCCAGGTGAGCGACGGGACGAGCATCCCGATCACGCCGGTACGGCCCCGGGCCAGCGACACCGCGCGGGCGCTGGGGACGTAACCGAGCTCGTCGATGACCCGGCGCACTCGCGCCTCGGTGGCCGCGTCCAGCTCACCCCGGCCGTTGAGCACGCGCGAAACCGTGGTCTTGCTGACCCCGGCCCGCGCCGCGACGTCGGCGATAGTGATCGGCATGCCCTGGACTCCCCACCCGATGTGACTGCTGGTCGTTGACGGTCAGGATTGTGGCACGGTGCCTGGTGGCACCGGTTCCGGTACCGGTTGCGAAACCGGTTCCGGGGCTAGAGTCAACACCGCCGGAACCGGTTCCGCAATCACGGAGTGATAACGGATTTCTTGCGGTGGAAACATGGGAGTCACGTGGGGGACGCCTGGGGGCGGCGGGGCCGGGGTCCGGTTCGGGCCGGTTCGCCCGGGCTCCCGGCCCGCGGCCCGGCGGCGCCGCGGGATTCGCCGGATGTTCAGGGCCCTGACACACCGTGGTCGCGGCCTGTACCTAGCGTGATTCCATGAGGACGCTCGCCCAGGGGCCGCTGGCCACCGTGAACGATTGGCTCAACCAGAACGTGGTACCCGCCGAGGTGCTGGCCGGTGCGCTGCTGGCGGCCGGCGGAGCGGCGTGGGCGACCGTGGTCAAGCGGCGGCGGCTGAGCTGGTCGGTGGTGTACGACGCGCCGATCAACATCGACGACAAGGACATGTGGTCGGTCCGGCCCAAGCGGGCTTCGCAGGACCTTGACGCCCCGCAGCTGGTGATCCTGGAGATCCGGAACACCGGGCTGCTGGATGTGCGCAAAGGGATGGATTGGGACAGTTTGCTGAAGTTCACGTTCTCCGGGATGGACGTGGTGGACCTGAAGGTCCGGGGGGACGCCTCCCGCAAGCATCGCGACGACGATGCCGACGGGGTGCGGGACCAGGTGGAGGAGCAGCGGCGGATCGATCGGGGCGGGGCCGCGGGGGCCGGGGGTACTGGTGCCGGCGGCTCGGGGGTCGGGGGTGCTGGTGCTGGTACTGCTGGTGCCGGCGGCGCTGGTGCTGGTGGTACCGGGGCCGGCGCCGCGGGAGTCGGTGGTTCAGCGGCCGGCCCCGACCCGGACCCCGGCCCGAGCGAGCGGGCGCCGAGGACCGGGCCGCTGATCCCGCAGGCGGACATGAGCTCGGGCAAGCGGTCGACGGTGCAGCTGCCGATGTTCAACCTCAACCGGGGGTCCGGGTTCCGGCTGGTGGTGCTGCTGGACGGGGAGCGCGACCAGAACACGCCGGTGACCATCACGCGGCGCGGCGGCCTGATCGGCGGCCGGGTGCGCCAGGCGCGGCCCAACCGGCGCCGCCGCACCGCCTGGCAGGCCGGGATCGCGGCGCTGGCGCTGGTCGCGGCGGCGTCGGGCGGGGTGTGGCTGGCCAACAGGGCGCTGACTCCGAAGGCGCTGTGCGCGTCCGGACGGCTCCAGCTCGAAGGATCCACCGCCTTCGCGCCGATCGCGACCATCGCGAAGAACGAGTACGAGCAGCAGTGCCCCAACGCGCACATCACGGTGTCGCCGGTCGGGAGCGGCGCGGGGCTGGAGCAGTTCGGATCGACGCTGGGGGCTTCGCGAGAGCTGGCGATGGTGGACGGGCCGCCGGAAGCGACGCCCGCGGGCCTGACGGCGAAGCCGGTGGGGGTGGTGATATTCGCGGTGGTCGCGAATCACGATGTGGCGGGGAAGCTCAACGCGGAGACGGTACGGGATTTGTTCACGGGGTCGGGGACGGGAGCGCTGTCGCCGTCTTCGGAGGGATACAAACTGGTGGGACGGCCGATCGGTTCCGGGACCCGGACCACATTTCTGGATACCGTGACCCAGTCGAATACGAGTGCCGTGAGCTCGGCTCCCTGTCCCGCACCGGACTCCAGCGAACCGAAGCCCGCGTCATGCACGGTGGCGACGACGATGCAGCTGCTCGCGTACGTGAACGCCACGCCCGGGGCCATCGGGTACGCGGAGGCCGACGCGCTTCCGTTCTTCCCCTCGGTCGACGTCGTGGCCCTGGACGGCAAACTGCCGACCAGGGACCAGGCTCTGCACAACGGTTATCCGTTTGTCGCGACCGAGAATCTCTTCCGGGCCGGCGACCGGTCGGATCTGGCCAATGATTTCATGAGTTTTCTGACCTCGGACGCGATGGCGTCGCGGCTGCACAACGACGGATTCGTGGCGTGCTCGGAGATCTCGGGAACGGACATCTCGGGGATGTGTTCGTGAAGCACCGGGCAACAGCGAGCGGCGAGGCAACGGCGAGCGGCGGAGCCACGCCGTCGTGGCCCCGCCGCTCCTCTCAGCCCCCTGGGAGTCCCTGATCCCCGCTCAGTACGACGTCGTCACCGTCACTCCACTGAACGCGGTCTTTCCGTACAGGCTGATGTACTCGTAGCCCGCCGGCGGGTTGCTGATCGTCAGGCTCTGGGTGGTCCCGTTGTTCAGCGAACCCTGGGTGTAGGCGTTGGGGGTCGCCCACGCGCTGGGGTTGTAGTACAGGTACGCGGTGCCGGTGCCGCCGGTGGTGGTGATGGTCAGCGTGGAGGTGCCGGCGGGGATGTAGATGTACAGGTAGTCGAGCTGGCCCGCGGCCGCCGCCTGGTTGGTGCGGGAGCAGTTCTGGCCCATGGCGCGGGTGTCGGAGCCCGGGCAGCTGGTCACCGGGGGCGGCGGCGGGGTGGTGGTCTGGCAGGCGCCCGCGGCGCACAGGTCGAGCCAGGCCGTGAAGTCGGCGTCGTAGCTGGTGCCGCGGGAGTTGTAGACCGCGTAGGCGCCCTGGTAGTCGCCGGTGCGGAACTTGGCGAGCATGGCGGCGACGTCGGAGGGGTGCTTCTCGAACATGTAGCGGACGGCGAGGTAGCCCCAGGGGTAGGTGCGGGTCTCGTCGCTGTTGTCGTAGGTGCTCTGGAAGAGGGTGCTCAGGGCGTAGCGGTGCGTCGCGGCCTCACTGATCGCCTCGGTGTCGGGAACGCTGCGGTAGCTGTAGGACACGTACTCCGCGACACCCTCGATCCACCAGATGTCGGGGACGGTGATCTGGGTGCTGAAGTCGCCCTTCATGTCGTACTCGGCGTCGAGGGCGTGGGTGAACTCGTGGTTGAGGTTCCACACGCGGGCCACGAAGCCGTTGTCGGTGGGCCACTGGTACATGATCGAGCGGACGATGTTGGCCGGATCGGTCGGGTCGCCGGTGAGGGTGATGCCGCCGTTGTCGGTGTCGACGCCGTAGATCACGCCGGCGTAGGTGACGTAGTCGCTGCGGGAGGCGAAGACCGTCAGGACGAAGTCGCCGTCGTTCTGGCCCGGGATCGGGCCGTTGTCCTTCACCAGTCCGTGGAAGTAGGTGTACTGGCCCAGGATGCTCTTGCAGACCGCGGTGAGGTCCGAGGAGGTCAGCGCCTGGGAGACGACGGTGTGGCTGGAGTCGCAGTGCGTGGTGGTCGTCAGGACCGCGGCCGTGAGCTTGTTCGCCAGGTCGCAGACGTTGTAGTAGGAGCAGTCGGCCTGGTCGTAGTAGTCGGCGTTGCCGGCGACGGCGACCCAGAGGCCGGCGGTCGGGCCGGTCATCGCGGAGGCGTTGAGCAGGCCCAGCATCAGCGGCCGGACCTTGGCCTGGAGCGCCGGGTGCTGGACGAAGCGGCTCAGTTCCAGGCCGGCGTTGGAGTCCAGGAACGAGTTGTCGCCGCCGAGCAGCGCCAGGTGGTTCAGGGCGAAGCTGTTCAGGGTGTCGATGATGCTCGGGTCGGCCGTCACCGCCGAGACGAACGCGGGGAACTGGTGGCCCCGGAACAACGGCGTGTAGACGTTGTTCACGGCGTTGAGCATCGTCGAGTAGGCGTCGTAGGAGCTGTTGTAGGCGTTCAGGATCCGCTTGTACGTGCTCAGATACCGCGCCTGCTCATTGGCACTGTCGGTGAGGATGATCGTTTCACCCAGGACCGGGCCGTTGCTGTCGTTGACGTCCAGCAGGTGCGAGCTGGCGACGAAGGAGTCCAGCGCCCCCTCGACCGCGGTGGCGAGGGCCTGGCTGTAGGCCGGTATGGAGCCGTTGCTGTAGTACTGCACGTAATATCCGGCGCGGAGGAACAGCACCAACTGCTGGACGCTGGTCGAGTCGTTGCCCGGGTAGCTGTTCGCGCCGGTGTGGAACGCGTTCGCGATGGTCGTCATGTTCGCTTCGCTGAAGATCGTGGCGGCCGTGGAGCCGGTCACGGTGAACAACGTGTTGACGCAGTCGGTGGTGGACGCCTTGACGAAGCTCGTCAGGGTGCTGCCGGAGCGCGACGCGAAGTCTGACGGCGTGCAGGACTGTGCCGCGACGGATGTCTTCTGGGCGGAAGCGCCTGTCTTGACCGAGGCGCCATTCTTCGCGGCGGCGGAGGCGGTAGAGGGCTTGGTGCCGTCCATTTGGTGCGGTGCCAGGTCGCCGACGGCGGTCGGCTTCTTGGCGACGACCGAGCGGTCGGAGGTCGCGGACTCCGGGGAGCCCTGGGGCGCGGGTGCCGTGTGGGCGGCCCCGGCCGGTCGGGCCGGCGGTATCGCGGTGGTGGACGTGGCTCCGGTGGTGGACGTGCCCGCAGTGGCGGACGTGGCCCCGGTGGCGGACGTAGCCGCGGCCGCCGGGCCGGTCGCCAAAGCGGCGACGACCGCGACCGCGGCCACCGCCGCCGTGACGATTCCGGGCATGCGTGATCGGTGGCGCATCACTGCTCCTTGATGGTTGGCGTGCGCCTCAGGGCGATGTGGGAGGAGGCGCGGGACGCAATCTGGCAGTCGCGCAGGCCCCTGACAATGAGGTGCGGGGATAGGACTATGGCATGCGCGGCCATAACTCTCGTGTCGCGCCTGTTCAGCAGTGCAATGTCACAGATTAAAGATGTGTCCGACTCGGGTTCGCCTTCGCCTGGTAGGTGCCGGAGGCCCAGGCCTGGAAGTGGGACGAGCGGGCGATCAAGTGGCGGTAGGCGGCCGTCGCGGAGCCGAAGAGGGCTTCGGCCACGTCGTCGCCGAGACCGGCGCGCCGCCACACGAGGACGTAGCGGCACCACAGCGGAGTGCTCATCAGGGGTTTGATCACCACGCCGGGCAGCGGGCGCAGCGTCGCCTGCACCACCGAGATCCCGAGGCCGTCCGCGATCATCGCCTGGAGCTGTACCTGGTCGCCGAGGAACTCGTGGACGGCGGCCGGTTCGAAGCCCGCCGACTCGCAGGCGGCGTAGAACACGCCGGGCCAGCCGGCGCCGTCGTCCGGGGTCAGGAACCAGGCCTCGCCGGCCAGGTCGGCCAGGGCCACCTCGACCCGGCGGGCCAGCGGATGCCGGGCCGACAGGGCCACGAAGGACGGCTCGGTGACGATGCCCCGGTGGGCCAGGCGATCCGAGTGCGGCAGCTCGATGCCCGGGTAGTCGGCCGCCACCCCGGCGTCGAGCACGCCGTCCTCCAGCAGCCCGACGATGGCGCTCGACGAGTAGACGCTGCTCACCGACACCGCCAGGTCCGGCAGCACGCCGCGCAGCCGGCTGACCAGACCGGACAGCATCGGGGTGTTGGTGGCCGCCAGCCGCAGGGTGCGGCCGCCGGCGGCGGACTCCGCGCTGCCGCGGCGCCCGATCGCGTCCGCGCGCGCCAGGACGTCCCGCGCCTGCGCCACCACTTCGACGCCGTAGGCGGTCGGCTCGACGCCCCGGGTGCCGCGCAGGAACAGCGGTTCGCCGAACAGCCGCTCGATGCGCCGCAGCTGCGTGCTCATCGCGGGCTGCGAGTACCCCAGCACCGCCGCCGCGCGCCCGACGCTGCCGGCGTCGGCGATCGCGCACAGCGTGCGCAGGTGGCGCAGTTCCAGTTCCATGGCATCCTCCCCGGTGGCTGTGCACGGAGAGGATAGAACCGACCGCGGCCGGTGGGGAGGCCCGGTCCAGGTGCGGCCTCGCCGGGGCGGCCTTGTCAGGGGTGGAACG
Source organism: Catenulispora yoronensis (assembly GCF_039531695.1). Lineage (NCBI taxonomy): Bacteria > Bacillati > Actinomycetota > Actinomycetes > Catenulisporales > Catenulisporaceae > Catenulispora > Catenulispora yoronensis. The sequence goes on along the minus strand of NZ_BAAAQN010000069.1, from coordinate 42,309 downwards.
CCCGCAGCGTCTCACCGGTGTCCAGGACGCCGACCGCCGAACTCGACGCCGCGGCGGCGTCGGGCATCGGGGTCGCGGCGGTGTGGTCCGGCGCCGGGGCCGGGGCGTGGACGGCGCCCGAGGCGTCGGCGACGCCGAGCTTCACGACGTGCCGGGAGCCGGCGACCAGCAGATACGTCCGGCCGTCCGGGCCGCGCCAGCGGGTCTGGGCTACGACGTTCTGGTCGAACCGGGTGCAGGACTTGCCGCCGGTCTCGGTGCCGGTGACGGCCGCCGGGACGCGGACCGCGGGCGGCAGGAACACGCCGGTGGAGGTGCCCGCGCCGGTCCAGTCGTCGGCCCGCAGGCAGACCCAGGTCGCAAGGCCCTGATTCGCCGGCAGGGTCTGCTGCGCGAAGCTCCAGGTGTTGATCTGCTTGACGTCCCGGCCCTGCAACGGCCCCAGTCCGCAGACCACCCGCGCCTCGGCGACCAGCGCGTCCGGCCCGGTGCCCTCGCGCGGCGACTGCGCCGGGCCGGTCTTCGGCGGCGGCGTGTAGGTCAGGTGGGTACCGGTCACGCCGCCGCCCTCGGTGAGGTCGGCGAGCAGGAAGGTGTGGTGCTCGGCGATCTGCGGCGAGGACTGCATTTGCAGCACCGGCCAGACCCCGCAAGTGCTGACCGCGGGACGGGGCACGGTCGGGGTGACGCCGTCGGGGAACACCGACGGCCGGGCCAGGGCGTCCGGCGCGCGCAGATCGCGCACCGCGACCGTGTTCACCCAGGGCGCGACCAACCAGCGGTCGCCGGCCGGGGTGGAGCGGAGCACGACGGCGCCGGCGCTGGTGACGTCCGAGTCGTCGGCGCGGACCACGTCGAGGCGGACCGGATCGGCGGCGCCGGGATGGTCGGGCACGGTGTAGCGGGCCAGGCGGGTGGTGTCGTAGAGCAGGGCGACCGAGGCGCCGTCCAGGCGGCCGTTGTAGAGCACGTGGACCGGCAGCACCGGCGGGGCGTCGGAGGCGCCCGGGCCGAGGCGCAGGACGTCGGCGTGCGGCGCGGTCCAGGCTTCGAGCGCCTGGCCGACCAGGGTTCCGGAGGCGCCGTCGGCACCGCGCGCGGGCCAGACGCCGAAGTCGATGCGGGCGCTGGTCCGCCAGGCGTCGGCGGCCACGCGGATCGGGGTCTGGGAGGCGGCGTTCGCGGCGCCGGCCACGCTGCCGGAACCGATGGAGCCGCCGGATCCGCCCGAGCCACCCGACCCGCCCGAGCCGCCGGCGTCCGCGGCGCCGCCGAGGGCGTCGGCGAACCCCGGGCCGGACCCGCCGAAGCCGATCACGGCGGCGAGGGCGACCGCGACCGCGGCGGCGCCGCCGCCGAGCACGGCGCGGGTCCGGCGGCGCCGACGGGCCAGGTCGGTGGGCCGGGTGCGCAGCGTGCACGGGTCGAACTCGGAGGATCCGAGGACCTCGGCGGGCTGTTCGGCCAGCAGCCGCCGGGCCGCCGACATCGCCCCGGGGATGCCGCCGGCGCCGGCCCGCTTGAGGACGGCCTTGGTCTGCTCGGCGTTGAGATCCTCCAGGGCCAGCAGGACGTACGCGATCCGCGCGGTGGTGTTCATGGCCCGCAGCGCGGCGTCCATCTGCATCTCCTCGGAGCCGCCGCCGAGCGGGAAGAGTCGCAGACCCCAGACATAGGGGGTGTGCAGGACCCGCAGGCGGCGGTTCCCGCGCAGGGCCGCGCGAATGACGGCGGTGCGCAGGATGGCGTACGAGTCCCCGTACGCCTCCCCCAACCGGCGGCGGCGCGGATCGAGCCGTCCGCCGCTGCCCGGAAGCGTCCGTTGCACTATGGCGTGCGCCGCGAGCACTCTGCCGTGCCGGTCCCCCTCCGGAGGCAGCGCCAGGTATGCGATGCGGACCAGACGGGAGTAATGCAGCACCAGTGCCGCTTCGAGGTCCTCGCGCCCGTCCGAGGGGCGGTCGCGATCGTCGAGCACGAAGCCCTCCCTTCTCCGCCATGGAGAACGAGGAGGCGAGCGATAGGTCACTGCCGCGCGCGGGACTTTCGCCCATGGAGCAGCCATTGTCATAATCTTGATGAATCCCCGGATTCGTCGGCGCCGCCTGTGACAATCGGGGCATGGCGACTTGGAAACAGTTCGAGGAATCCGCGCCCGGCCTGGCGAGCGCGGTGAAGGCCCGGTTCACGGCGACGAAGCACCACGTGCTCGCCACCCTGCGCCGGGACGGCGGGCCCCGGGTCAGCGGCACCGAGGTCGATTTCGACACCGAGGGCCGGCTGCGCCTCGGGTCGATGGCGGACGCGGTGAAGGGCCGGGATCTCAAGCGGGACGGCCGGTTCGCCCTGCACGCCAATCCGGGCGACGGCACGATGGACGGCGGCGACAGCAAGATCTCCGGGGTCGCCGGAGTGGTGCCGAGCGAGGGGTCGGGCAAGGGATCGGGCGAGGAGACGGAGGAGGGGTCGGACCTGTTCGATCTGGACATCCGCGAAATCGTCCACACGACAGTGGAGAACAACGAGTTGGTGATCCGGTCGTGGACCCCGGCCGGCGGCGAGCGCGAAGTCCGGCGCAAGTAGCGCGCCGGGTCCACCGCCTCACCCCATGAGGATCCGGCGCGTCCGCGCGGGCGCGCCGGACGGCAGCTCGTCGAGGATGTCGGCGAGCGAGACGGCCGCGAGGCTGGCCCGCCAGGCGCGGTGCGCGGCGCCCATCTTGGCGGCGAGGATGCACGTGTCCTGACAATCCTCGCGCGCCAGCGCGCCCCGGCCCTGCTGCCGGATCTCGCGGCATTCGTAGGGCTGCGCCGCGCCGTCCACCGCCTCCACGATCTGCAGCAACGTGATGTCCGCGGCCGGACGGCCCAGCCGGAACCCGCCGCGCGGCCCGGTGGACGCGGCCAGGACGCCGGCCTTGGTCAGCGCCTGGAGCTGCTTGGCCAGGTAGGGCGCCGGCAGGTCGTAGTAGGTCGCGAGCTGCGCGGCCGAGGCGGTCTCGCCCGGTCGCAGCTGGGCCAGCGACGTGGCGCAGTGCAGGACCCACTCGGTGCTGGTCGGCAGCTTCATGTCGGCGATTCTATCCCAGAGATTGCGGATCTATTTAGTCCGAGATAAGCTCGGGGCAGATCTTGAGCACCGGCAGATCTTGAGCACCGGCAGATCCTGACAAACGGCACACCCTGAGCAATAGGAGAGTCCTTATGCGCATCGCCATCGCCGGGGCCACCGGCAACATCGGCAAGCTCACCGCCGCCGCCCTGACCCGCGACGGCCACGACGTGGTCCCGATCAGCCGCTCCCAGGGCGTCGACCTCACCACCGGCGCCGGCCTGGACGCCGCGCTGGCGGGCGCGGACGCGGTGGTCGACGCCACGAACGCCCCGCCGGCGGATCCCGAGGCCACCGTGGCCTACTTCGGCGCCGCCACGGGCAACCTGCTGGCAGCCGGGGCGCGCGCGGGCGTACGGCACCACGTGCTGCTGTCGATCGTCGGCATCCACGGCGTCGAGGGCAACGCGCACTACGCGGGCAAGCGCGAACAGGAGCGCCTGGTCGAGGCCGGCCCGGTGCCGTTCACGATCGTCCCGGCCACCCAGTTCCACGACTTCGCCGAGATGGTCGCGGGCTGGACCGAGCAGGACGGCGTCGCCCCGATCTCCCCGCTCCTGGTGCAGCCGATCGCCCCGGCCGACGTCGCCGACGTGCTGGCCCGCGTCGCCGTCGGCGCGCCGCGGGGCCGCCACGTGGACGTCGCCGGCCCGGACCCGCAGGACCTGGTCGACATGGCCCGCCGGACGCTGGCGGTCCGCGGCCGGACCGTGAAGCTGGTGCCGACCTGGGACGGCCCGCTGTTCGGCCTCGCGATGGCCGGAAACGTACTGCTGCCGGGCAAGGACGCGTGGCTCGCGCCGACGAGCTTCGACCAGTGGCTGGAGCAGCAGCGCGCGGGCTACGAACCGACTCCCAGGTAGCGCAGCACAGCGAGCACCCGGCGGTGGTCGCCCTCGGTCAGCGGCAGGTCGAACTTGGCGAAGATGCTCGCGATGTGCTTCTCCACCGCGCGTTCGCCGATGGCCAGGGCCGCGGCGATCGCGGCGTTGGTGCGGCCCTCGGCCATCAGGGTCATGACCTCGGTCTCGCGCGGGGTCAGGGTGGTGGCCGGGTCCGGGGGTCCCGGGCGGTCGGGGCCGCGGGCGGCGCCGACCAGTTCGGTGACCACCTCCGGGTCCAGGGCCGTGCCGCCGGCCGCCACCCGGTTCAGGGCGTCGATGAAGTCGTCGATGTCGACGACGCGTTCCTTGAGCAGGTAGCCGACGCCGTGGGAGCCGTGGGCCAGCAGATCGGTCGCGAAGCGGTGCTCGACGTACTGCGAGAACATCAGGATGCCGATATCCGGGTGGCGCCGTCGCAGCTCGACCGCCGCGCGCACGCCCTCGTCGGTGTGGTCCGGCGGCAGGCGGACGTCGACGACCGCCACCCGCGGCCGGTGCTCGTCGACGGCGGCCAGCAGTGCCTCCGCGTCGCCGACCGCGGCGACCACTTCCTGGCCGCGCGCGGCGAGCAGTTGCACGAGGCCGTCCCGGAGGATCGCGGTGTCCTCGGCGATGACGATGCGCACGGCGCGGGCCCGCCCTTCGTCCGGCCGTGCGCCCGGCGCGTCACGGCTTGGTCGGCAAGTCGACCGTCACCACCGTAGGCCCTCCGGCCGGGCTGTCGATCTGCACGGTGCCGTCGACGGTGCCGACCCGGTCGGCCAGACCCGCGAGGCCCCCGCCGGGACGCGGCACCGCGCCGCCGCCACCGTCGTCCGTGACCCGCACGCGCAGGCGGTCGCCGATCCCGTCGACGTGCACCACGGCCTGCCGCGCCGAGGCGTGCTTGGCGGCGTTGGTGAGGAGTTCGGCGACGCAGAAGTAGGCCATGGCCTCGATGGCCGGCGCCGGACGGGGACCCGGGATCTCGACGGTCAGAGCGGTCGGGATCACGCCGTGCGCGACCAACGTCCGCAACGCCGGATCCAGTCCTTGGTCCAGCACCGGCGGGTGGATACCGCGCACCAAAGTGCGCAGCTCGGTGATGGCGGTCTTCGCGGTCTGCTGCGCGGTGTCGACCAGACCGCGGCTCTGCGCGAGCTGCTCGGCGTCGGCGGCGTCGACGGACAGGCTGTCCTTGAGCAGCACCAGCTGCATGCCCAGGGCGACCAGACGCGCCTGCGCGCCGTCGTGCAGGTCGCGTTCGATGCGCCGCAACGTGGCGGCGGAGTCGTCGACGGCATAGGTGCGGGACCGCTCAAGGTGCCGCACCCGCGCCGCCAACCGCCCTGGAGTGACAACCGTCCGATAGAAAAGCATGTCCAGGGCTGCGAGCTTGCGGGCCGTCCACGCGGCCATCGCGATCAGGGCGACACCGGCGACCGACACGAGAAAAGAACGCGGCAGCGTGTCGATCCAGATGTCGAAGGGATGCAGACCGCGCCGGACAGAGCCGTCGGGCTGCGGAGTGTAGAGGTCGTCCCAGTTCCGCAGCAGCGGCCAGAGCAGCCACAGCATCCCGTAGATCCACATCCCGACGCCGAGCACGATGTTCACCAGCGCGAGCGGAAGGCGGATCAGCAGGAACGCGACCTCCATCCAGCCGCCCCCGTCGGCGAGCAGGAACCGCCGCCAGGCCAGGACACCGGATTCGGTGCGCTCGGCGGGCGGTTCCAGCCGTTCGCGGAAGAGTTTGCGGACCAGCCCTCGATAGAGGCGGCCGAAAGCCCGAGCGCAGCTCACAGCCGCCGCGATGACCCACAGCCCGAACGGCGTCACCACGAGCACCACCCCGGCGAGCAGCAGAACGCTGGTGGCGACGACGCCGACGATCCACAGCACCGAGCTGGCGATCAGGTAGAGCGACGCCGCCGCGAAGGTGATGCGTGGTGCGGTGGGCTTCGGCTTCTCGGCAGCGGGGGAAGTCATGATCAGGCCACGCTATCGCGCAGGTCGGCGCGGTCCCACCGGGCTGGCACGAACATCCGAGGTCGGATAACCGAAGGGATAAGGCGATCCGGCCGATTCGGGGTCCCGACCGGGGCAGCCGGCGTCGGCACATGGTTCCCTGCGGCGCCATTGTCACCGACGTTCGACAGTCGCAGCACACTGAGTCAGTCTGCGTCGTCGAGCAGCGCGACCCGCGTGACGATCGTCGCGATCCGCCGCGCCGTCTGCTCCGGAGGCGCCACGGGCTGCACGATGTTGCTCACCGTCAGCCGCACCACGCATTCCACCGCCAGCTCCCGTGAGTACTCGTCGACCTCCGGCCAGGCGTGTGCGGCGTAGGCGCCGAGCATCGCGGTCGCGGTGTCGAGCAGCGGCTCCGAGCGCGTCGTCAGGTGGGCGATCAGCTCGCCGTCGCCGCCGCGCTGGCTGGTGATGACCGTCTTCAGCAGGGCGTTGTCGGCGGCGGTGCGGAGCGTGAACTCGATGCCGGCCGTGACGCCCGCGCGCAGGTCGGACCCGTGCTCGTCGAGCACCTCGCGGATGCCGTCCAGGAAGCGGTCGACCTCGCGCATCACCAGCGACTGGCCCAGCACGTCCTTGTTGCCGAACTCGGTGTAGACGGTCTGGCGGCTCACGCCGGCGCGCTCGGCGACGTGCGCCATGCGCAGGCCGGCCCAGCCGGCGTCGGCGACCAGGCCGTAGGCGGCGTCGAGGAGCCGTTCCCGCAGGGTGGAGCGGACCGAGTCGGTGTAGCGAGTCATCGCCTCGGATTGTATGCGAGCCGGCCCAGCGGCCCCGCGACCCTACTTGACACTCTGAAAGTTACTGTCTAGTTTCTGGACACTACCCGCAAGACTGTCAAGTAAATCAGGGAGCGGATCATGACGGCCCTCGCCGCGTCCGGCCCCGCCGAGAGCTCCTGGCGGGACGGCAAGAAGTTCCTGTGGCCGCTCGGCCTGCTGGTCCCGACCATCCCGTGGATCGCGTGGGGCCTGGCCGCCGCCACCGGGTGGAGCGTGGCCTGGTGGGCCGGACCGCTCCTGGTGTTCGGGGTGTTCCCCTTCTTCGACTGGGCGATCGGCAAGGACTCCGACAACCCGCCGGACTCGGTGCTCGCCTTCCTGGAGGGCCAGCGCTATTACCGCTGGTGCACCTACCTGTACCTGCCGCTGCAATACGCCGGGCTGGCGACGGCGGCGTGGATCTGGTCCACCGGGCGGCTGGACGCCGTCGACGCGGTCGGGCTCGCGGTCAGCGTCGGCACCGTCGGCGGCATCGGCATCAACACGGCGCACGAACTCGGCCACAAGAAGGACGAGCTGGAGCGGTGGCTGTCGAAGGTGGCGCTGGCGCAGACCTTGTACGGGCACTTCTACATCGAGCACAACCGGGGCCATCACGTGCGGGTGGCGACGCCGGAGGACCCGGCGAGCTCGCGGCTCGGCGAGAGCTTCTACAGCTTCTGGCCGCGGTCGGTGGCCGGCAGCTTCCGGTCCGGATGGCATCTGGAGAAAGCGCGACTGGCGCGAGCGAACCGCAAGCCGTGGACGCTGCGCAACGACGTGCTCAACGCGTGGGCGATGTCGGTGGCGGTCTTCGGGGCGCTGCTGGCGGTGTTCGGTGTGCGGATCCTGCCGTATCTGCTGATCCAGGCAGTGTTCGGATTCTCGCTCCTGGAGGTCGTGAACTACCTGGAGCACTACGGTCTCCTGCGGCAGAAGAACGGCGAGCGCTACGAGCGCTGCGCGCCCCGCCACAGCTGGAACAGCAACAACATCGCGTCGAACGTCCTGCTGTATCACCTCCAGCGGCACAGCGATCACCACGCCAACCCGACGCGCCGCTACCAAGCACTGCGGCACTTCGACGACGCACCCGAGCTCCCGAGCGGCTACGCGACGATGATCGTGCTGGCCTACGTGACGCCGTTGTGGCGCAAGGTGATGAACCCGCGGGTCGTCGCGCACTACGCCGGGGACGTGGCACTGGCGAATCTCCAGCCGCGCAAACGGGAAAAGCTGCTCGCGAAGTACGGGGCCAAGGCATGAGCGCCGCGATCCACGCCTACAGCTGCCCGGTCTGCGACTACGTCTACGACGAGCGTCGCGGCGCGCCGCGCGAGGGTTTCCCGGCCGGAACACCGTGGTCGGCGGTCCCCGACGACTGGACGTGCCCGGACTGCGGAGTCCGGGAGAAGATCGATTTCGAGCCGCACGGCGGATCCGCGGAGGTCGGCGAGTGAGTCAGGAAGCATACAAGGTCTGGGAGTGCCAGGTCTGCGGGTTCGTCTACGACGAGGCCCAGGGCTGGCCGGACGAGGACATCGCACCGGGCACCCGGTGGGACGAGATCCCCGACGACTGGTCGTGTCCGGACTGCGGCGCGGCGAAGGCCGACTTCGTGATGGTCGAGACGAGCCGTGTCTGAGCGCGGGTCCAACGCCTGGCCCGCGCGGTTCGCGAAGCCGGAGCACACGGTGATCGTGGGCACGGGTATCGCGGGGGCGACCGCGGCACTGACCTTGCGTACCGAGGGATATCAGGGCCGGATCACCCTCGTCGGCGCCGAAGCCGAAGTGCCGTACCGGCGTCCGCCGCTGTCGAAGGAGGTTCTGCGCGGCACGGTGAAAGGCGAGCGGATCCGGCTCAAGCCCGACACGTACTGGAGCGAGCATGCGATCGAGCTGCGCACCGGGACGACGGTGGCCGCCGTCGACACCGGCGCGGCCAGTGTCACCCTGGCCGACGGCGAAGTGCTCGGCTACCGCAACCTGGTGCTGGCCACCGGCAGCAGTCCGCGCGAACTGCCCGAGGCGGTCGGAGTCCCGGGCGTGCACTACCTGCGCAGCCTGCGGTCGGCGACGACGCTGGCCGCCGCGCTGGCCGGCCGGGGCCCGGTGACGGTGATCGGCGGCGGGCTGGTGGGACTGGAGATCGCCGCTTCCGCCCGCGCCCTCGGCTGTGCGGTATCAGTGCTCGAAGCCGCCGACCGACCGATGAGCCGCGTTCTGCCGGCGTGGCTCGCCGATCCGCTGAGCGCGCTGCACTGGGACCGGGGCGTGGAGATCCACACCGGCGTGACAGTGGCGCGGATCGAGCATCATCCGCGCCGGGGCGGCTGCACCGTCAGCGCTTCGAACGGGCGCGCGTGGAGCGCGGCGACGGTGGTCGCGGCGGTGGGCACGGTTCCGGACACCGGTCTGGCGCAGGCCGCGGGTCTGCTGGTGGCCGACGGCATCGTCGTGGACGAATACGGTCGGACGTCGGCGTCCGGGGTCTTCGCCGCGGGCGACGCCGCGAACCTGCCCGACATGCTGCACGGCGGACGGCGCCGGGGCGAGCACTGGAACGAGGCGATGGAACAGGGCGCGGCGGTCGCGACGACGATCGCCGGGGTGCTCACGCCGTATCCGCGGTTGCCGTGGTCGTGGTCGGACCAGCACGGCGTGACGATCCAGGTCTGCGGACGGCCCGATCTCGCCACGGAACACGAGGTGCACGGCGATCCGGAGGCGCGGGACGCGTCGGTGGTGTTCCGGCGGCTGGGGCGGGTCGTCGGGGTGGTGGCGATGAGCCGGCCGGCGGAGTTCCGGGCGTTGCGGCAGTTGGCGCTGGCGGCGGAGGGGGGTCGGTGAGTCGGGGCGGGCTGCTGGTCGATCAGCCAGTCAGCTGGTCGTTCCGTCGTTCCGTCATGCCGTCATGCTGTCGCCGTCATGCCGTCAGCCGGCTTCGACCTCGTAGACGCGCTGGGACAGCAGCTCCCCACCCACCGCGATATCGGTCTGGAGATCGAACCAGACCCGGTCCTTGCGGTTGCCCGGATCGTCCAGCCCGGACGCGGCCCAGGTGAAGACGCCCCACAGGATGTCGCGCAGACCGTCGGGCGAGCGCACGGAGAGCCCGAACGGGAGCGCCACGCCGGTGCGGACGAGGACGAGCTTCTCGTCGTCGCCGGGGATCTGGCGGCCGGCGCTGACCACCTTCGGCTCGTCGGTGACCTTCAGCCATTCCAGGACCGCGCCGGGGACCTGCTCGGTGAGGAGCTCCGCTATGGCGGTGCGGAAGGCGACGGTCGGCTCCTCGGGGAGCCAGGTCCAGAAGTGGTCGAGCTCGGTGAGCCTGGCGAAGTCGTCCGTCGGCGTGCCGTGCTCCGGGTTCTCGGCGTACTCGCCGGTCAGCTGCCCGTCCGGGCCGATGATCCAGCAGCCGTGGACCGCCTCCACGGGCACGTAGCCGTTCGGATCCCCGCCGACCAGGTCGCCGTCGATCACGGCCAGCGACCCGCCGGGGTTGGCGGCCGCGCCGGCGAGCAGATCCGGGTCGTCCGGCGGCGTGCGCAACGAGCGCGGCCACGCCACGGGGGCCGAGTTCATCAGTCGGAGACCTTCCCCATCAGGTCGAGCAGCCGGTTGGCGGCCTCGGGGCCGACCTCGCGGTCGGTGAGGTGGACGGCGGCGGCGCCGGAGCGCAGCGCGTGGACCAGGTCGACGTCGGAGGCCATGCCGGCGGGCACGGTGTAGAGCACGGTCGGCGCCAGATGCAGCCGCTCGTAGGCGCGCAGCCACTCGACCACGCCGGAGCGGCGCCGCCGGATCAGCGTCAGGTTCATGACGACGAGCTGCGGATGCTCGGCCGACAGCGCCGACATGGCGTCGTTCTCGGTGGCGGACTGCACCACCCGCATGCCGTCGCGCTCCAGGGAGATCGCGAAGGCGGCGGCCAGATCCGGGTTCTCCTCCAGCAGCAGCACCCGGGGCGAGGCGACCTGCTCCGGCGTCAGGGCCCTGAGCAGCGCCGACGGATCGGCACCCCGCCGCGCGGTGGCGGCCACCGACGCGGCCGGCACCGCACCCAGCCCGGCGGTGACGAACAGCGGGATACCCGAGTCCGCAGCCGCGGCACGCAGCGTGTGCAGGGCAGCCCGGGTGACAGGCACCCCGACCGGATCCGCGATCAGCGCCACGGGACGCGTGACCCCGGTCTCCTGAAGCTGCGCGGGCGACTTCAGCGCGGTGGGCGCGTAGCCGTGCTGGACGAGCAGCTGCTCGGCACTGGGCTCCGGCGCGGGCCAGACGAGGAGAGTCGGCGGCGTGGTGGGCTCGGCGACGTCGGTCGGGGGCCAAGCCGCCATCGCTGGCTGCGGATCCGGCTGCGCGGGATTCGGCCACGCGTTGGCATCGGACGCGGGCCCCGACGCGGGCAAAGCCGGACGCTGCGGCTCGGTCATGAACGGCGCGGGCGGCTGCGCTTCAGCGGCGAAGGGCGACGCGGCCTGCTGATCGGCCATGAAGGGCGGAGCCTGAGTGCCGAACGGCGACGGGGGTTGAGGCTCGGTGAACGCGCCGCCGAACCCGGAGGACGGCGGAGCAGCGGGCACGGAGTTCGACGATTCGGGAACGAAGCCGCCGGGGAACTGGGCCGCGGGCTGGAGGCCGCCGCCGAATCCGCTCGCGAAGGGAGCCGGCGCCGGGCTCTGGAGATCGGCGCCGAACGGGCTCGGAGCAGCGCCGGACTGCCCGACTCCGCCGGGGAAGGGAGCCGAACCCTGCGCGTCGGCACCGAACGGACCGACCGAGCTGCTCGGCTGCGCGTCAGCGGCGAATCCGCCCGGGAAGAGAGGGGGGCGCTGGGCCTCCAGGCCGAAGGCGCTGGCTGCGCTGCCGTTCTGGGGCTCGGCGCCGTAGCCGCCGGCGAAGGCGCCAGGCGGGCCAGCCTGCGGCGACGCACTGTTCTGCGGCTCACCGCCGCCATAACCGCTGCCAAACGGGCCGGTGGCGCCAGCTTGAGTCGAGGCATTGTTCTGCCCCTCGCCGCCATAACCGCCAGCGAACGCGCCAGGCTGAGCCGAGGCGTTGTTCTGCATCTCAGCGCCATAGCCACCAGTGAACGCGCCGGGGGTCCCGGCCTGAGCCGAAGCGTTGTTCTGCCGCTCGCCGCCGTAGCCACCAGCGAACATGCCGGCATTGCCGGCCTGCGCCACCACGCCGTTCTGCCCCTCGCTGCCGAAGCCGCCCGCGAAGGTGCCGCCGTGCTGGCCGTCGCCGCTCGGCGACTCGGTGCCGAACGATCCGCCGTGCTTCCCGTGCGCGCTCGACTGTGCCGGTGCGTTGCTCTGCGGCTCGACGCCGTGGCGTGCTCCGGTCGCGTGGGTGCCGAGCGGCTGTACTTCGTCGCGGAACAGCGGCAGGCCGTCGTCAGTGCCAAAGGGGGCCGGGGCCGGGTTTTGGAGCTGGTTGTCGCCGTACAGCGACGACGCCTGCTGCGCCTCCGGGGTGAAGTTGCCCGAGGTCGCGAGCGCCGCTTCCTCCTGGTACGAGCCGGAAGTCCGCAGCGGGGCGTCGGGCTCGTAGCCGGTCGCGGGCTCGACGTGCTGGATCAGGTAGTTGTCGCCGCCCTGGTGGTGGGCGGCGCGGCGGCGTCCTCGCGGTTCCACCGCCGGTGTGCCGTCGGTCGCAGGAGTCTGCGTCTGCGTCGCCCCGGTGGGCGAGGTGTCCGTCTGCGGCGCGTAGCCGCGGACCCCGTCGAACCAGCCGTTCTCGGCCGAGGGCGCGACCTGGCGCGGGATGGTCGTGGTCGTGGCGACCGCGGAGGAGCCGGACTGCATGCCGGACTGCATTCCTGACATTCCGGACTGCGCCCCGGACTGTGCGCCGGACTGCACTCCCGCCTGCATCCCTGACTGCATCCCCGACTGCCCGCCGGGCCGCAGGCCCGACTGCACACCCGGCTGTCCCACCGGCTCCAGACTCCCCGAGTCCATCCGCCGCCGTCCGCTGTGCGTGGAGCCGGCGGGCTCCGGCGGCTCGATCTCGCGGACCACCGGGATGATCCGGGTCTCCTCGACCAGGTTGCGGGACGCGGACGGCGCGCCGGAGGCGAGTTCGGTCGCGCCCTCGGGACCCACCGGGAGCTCGATGACGTAGGTGACGCCCTTGCCGTCGACCCGGTGCACGGTGAGCTGCCCGCCGTGGCGTTCCACCACGCCGCGGGCGAAGCCCAGGTGCTCCGGGACGCCGCCGATCTCGGCGCCGCGGACCTCGATGCGGGCGATCGGGCCGCGGCGGGCGGCGGCGACCACGACGGTGCTGCCGCGCGGGGAGGCCTGGACGGTGTCCACCAGCAGGTGGCGGACGGCCTGGGTCATCCGTTCGGCGTCGATCACGACCTCGGCCGGGCCGGTGTGCACGGCCAGGTCGATGCCGGCGGCGCCGGCCAGGTCGGTGGCGGCGTCGGTGGCGGCGTGCACTATCCGGCCCAGCTCGGCCGGGCGCTTGCGCAGGCCGGCCGGGCCGGCGGCGACGTCGAGCAGGTCGTCGACGAGGCGGGAGGCCTCGGCCAGTTCGGCCGTGACGTGCGCGAGCTGGTGCCGGGCCGAGGGGGTGAGGACGTCGCCGGAGGTGGCGAGCCGGGCGAGCTCGTTGCGCGCGGCGTCCAGCGGGCGGCGCAGGGCCCCGACCGCCTCCGGGCTGATGCCGCCCTCGGCGGGGGCCGCCGGCGTCGGCGCCGGCAGCGCCGGGAAGCGGAAACGGGCCAGGTCGACGAAGGTGACGACGGCGCCGACCAGCGTCTCGCCCTCCAGCACCGGCGCGGTGGACAGCTCGACCGGGACGGCCGCGCCGCCCTTGGCGGTGAGCTGGAGCCCGGCCTCGGAGCCCAGGCGGTGCTTGCGGCCGGTGCGCAGCGTGTCGGCGACCGGCGACGGCTCGCCGGGGGCGACGCCGCCGAGCAGCGCGTCGAACTCCAGCCCGCCGAGTTCGGAGGCGCGGTATTTGAGGATGCGGGCGGCGGCCGGGTTGACCAGCACCACGCGGCCGGCGGTGTCGACACCGACGATGCCCTCGCTGGCGGCGCGCAGGATCAGCTCGGTCTGCCGCTGCTGGCGGCGCAGCTCCTGCTCGGCGTCGGCGACGCGGGAGACGTCGCGGACCACCACGACCTCCAGCCCGCCGTGCACGGCGGGCAGGAAGGAGCGGACCACCTCGGCCGGGAAGCCGGTGCCGTCGGGGAGCTTGGCGACCATGCGGGTCGGGACGCCGGCCTCCTCGGGACCGCCGGCGGAGCCGGCCCCGCCGTCACCGGGCTCGGTCCACACCCCGGCCCCGGCGTCGGCGCCGCCGGCCACCCGGGCCAGGGCCGTGCCGAATCCGGAGAGCAGGTCGGTGACCGACCGGCCGACCAGCGGGTTGCCGGGCGCCTCGAACCAGCCGACGGCGACCGCGTTGGCGTTGACGACCCGCCCGCCGGCGTCGATCAGCAGCAGCGCCTCGGGCAGCGAATCGAGTATGGCCGCCAACCGGGCGACACCCCGAACCGGTGAACGGTCCATCCCAGCCGTGGCCCTCCTCGTGGCGTGCGACAGGCGCCACACCCACCCCGCCGGAAAGGTTCCGCGGCGGAGTACGCACCCCCGCACCGCCCGAACCGGACGCGGGCCCGGCATGACGGAAGAGGGTGGGGGTGGTCACCGGTAGCCGACTATCCCACAAGCCCCCCAGCCACGTCTCCCCCGCCTCCGAGTTCGCACCGCTCATCGCCGCACCTGTCGACGCCGCTCCGAAAGGCTTTTGTCTCCGCCCGAGCGACCGGGTACGCTATCGGCGATCGTACGGAACCGCTGCGGTAGCGGTGGGCCGTGCGTGATGGAGGCGTCGCCTAGTCCGGTCTATGGCGCCGCACTGCTAATGCGGTTTGGGGCTTAAACCCCATCGAGGGTTCAAATCCCTCCGCCTCCGCCTCAGGGCCCCGGAGATCAATCGATCTCCGGGGCCTCTTTGCGTGTCAGGGGGATGCGTGGCAGGTCAGCTGGGTTTTCGGACCCGTCGACCGGTGCGGAAGATTCGCTCGTCCGGAGTAGTTCTGTACGTCGCAAGATGCTGCTGAAGGTGGGCAACGAGCGGCGGGCGAACCGGGACAATCCGCCCTCTGGCCTTCACGGCGGCTTCCGAAAACGGATTACTATATTCTGCGCAGTCTTAATCCTTTTGGAACTTATGAGAGGGCGCATAAGGGTTGGCCAGTGTCGGCGACTGGAAGTGGTTCAGAAGGCGCGACGCTGCCTACTCGCGCCGCTTACCATCGGACCGGCCATCCTTGCCCTGACCAGTCATGATAGCCATGACGGCCGTGCGCCCTACTTTGTCGCGGCCTTTGTTCGCTTTCGGCGTTGCCCCTGCGTGAGGTGCAGTCCGAGAATGGCGATTCCGGCTGTCATGAGAGCGAACGGCGTGATGGTTCCCATGGGTGGGTGCCATGTGCCGCTGATCGGATTCGGGGCTGGGGTGTAGCCGTTCTTGAAGCGGGCGAGGGTGATGGCCAGCGACGCCAGCTGGCAGGTGGCGGTGGCGAGGACGGCTGTGCGGGCGAGTCTGGATTCGGTGTTCCACTCGGGTGGCAGGTCGGGGGCGACGGCGGCGGCGCAGATGACGACGCCGACCAGCAGGGGGAGGTAGTAGCGGCCGTTTTGGGTCCAGCCCACTTTGGTGGCGTAGGACAGGTCGAGGTAGACGGCCACGGCGAACGGTGCGGTGAGGGCGGTCAGCACGGCGGTGCGGTGGCGGCGTGTTGGAGACAGCAGCCCTGCGCCGGTCAGCAGGATGGCCGGTGCCAGCCAGGTCAGGACCAGGATCCATGGTGTGATCGAGGCTGATTCGACAGCCACGCCCACGGCCTCCCGGGTCCAGGAGTCCACTTCGTTGTCCAGGAGCAGGACCAAGTTCCGGGTGGTGCTGTGGAATAGCAGCCCATTGCGGAACAGTGAGTCGGTGCTCGACTGCATCGGGTAGTAGCTGTAGTTGTCTGCCAGGAGGTTCCAGGCGATACCGGCCAGGCCCGCCAGGGAGATGATGGCCGTCGGCCCGAGTGGCCGGCGGCGCACGAGGTCCATCACGCGCTGTCGGCCCAGCACCATGGCCAGGACGGCCAAGGTCAGAGCGACCCATACGGGTCCGAGGGCGCGGACGGTCAGCAGGATGCAGGCCGCGGCGACGAGCAGGTGGAGGAGCCGTTTCCTGTCCGGTGTCGACAGGTCCTCGGCTTTGATGATCAGAACAAGTGCGGAGGTCCACAGCAGGATCGCGGCGGCGATCTCGATGCCGTTGGGGTTGATGGCGCTGCCCAAATTCATCACTGCGGGTGTCGCGGCCAGGAGAACAGCTGTGCTGAACAGCCGCGAGCGCATCCGGGCGGCGCTGGAGAAGGCCGAGGCCAGGACGAGCGCGCTCATCAGTGCTGAGACCAGCCGTCCGGCGACGACTCCCGCGAAGTCGGGGCTGATCGCCATGGGAATGCCGACCGGAAGGTAGTACAGGGGGTTGTAGCGGCCGGTCCAGGAGTTCACCTTGATCCGGTGCTGGTCGTGGGGGAACGCCAAGCACGCCGCGGAGATCCTGGGTCCGTACATGCATTCCACGTCGCGCGGAATCAGCGAGTTCGGGACGGTGAACGTGGCCGCCGGCCGGTTCCAATGATCGACCGACGGCGTGCCCAGCACCTGCCCGGTCGCGACGGCGTAGGCCCGCTCAATGTGCCCGACTTCGTCGGAGTTGCCGCCCTCGGGCATGGCTACGGCCCAACTCGCCATGATCAGGAACAGAGCCGTGAACGTGATCCACCAGACCCGCCGGGGCGAGGCGGCCACGCTCGGACCTGCACCGGCCGCTTGGCCGTCGGCGTGCGGCTCGGTGGCCGGGGCGGTGGCCGTGGCCGGGGCCGTGGCCGGGCCCGGAGCTCCGCCGCCAGCGCGTGCGCCGACGATCGATGTCGGTGCCATGATGTGGGTTCCTCTCGTGGCCGACTACCTGTCCTCGTCGATAGGAACGAGGCGGTTGCGGGCTGCGCCACACCACGCCGGCAAATGTCACCCTTCCGGCTCCATCGGGCTTTTGGTCGTAGAGCTGCCGCCGCGCGGGCAGGCTGTGTTGTGCAGAGGCCGGGGCCCGTGCGCCAACACGGGCCCCACCGGATCGCCTGGACCAACAGACGTGGGCTCCGGGCCGTGCCGCGACTGAGGCAGCAGGGTCATTCATCATTGAATGCTCTGATGACCAACGGCGCAAGATGACGGGATCCGCCGCGAAATCCACTCCTGAGGGGGATTCCTCGAGTTCACGGCGGGTGGTGCGTCCGGTTCGGCGGATGTTCGCAATTGATGACGGACGCCGCCGGACAACACCGGACAGCGTCGGAACGCGGCGGATGATTCCAGACGGGCAACCTGAAGTCTCAATAAAAGCCCTGGTCGCGGAGTGGACTGGAACGCGTTCTGTTGCCGATGATGCTGTGTACGGGCTCTGACGCGGAGAAACAGCGGTCGGCGCCAAACGACCGTCCGCGGTGGGCCCGTTCTCCAATCGTCCTGGACCAACAAACGCCTTCAAGGAGCAGCCATGGGCACCAGTCCCGTCCTCCCAGCCCACTCTCGGCTTTCGTCGGTGGAGTGCGCCGGCACCATCCCCTGGTCACGGCGCCAGGAAGCATCGGTCGTCGTCGTCATCGTCGTGTTGGCCGCGGTCTGCACCATGGTCGTCAACGGCTACGGCCCGTCCGCGGTCGGAACCACGCTTGCGGCTGTCGGCGCCCTGTTGACGCAGGTGCTGCGCCGTACAGCGGCGGTCGGCCAGTCAGAGCTTGACGAGCTCTCCGCCGAGTAGCACGGGGAAGCCCTGGCGATGGGTCGCTCTGAGAGCCCGATCATCGCGCACGGACCGCTGGCGGACTTCGCCAGCGGTCTGCGTGAGCTGCGCGACACGGCAGGCCGGCCGACATACAAGGAACTCGGGGAACGGACCAACTACGCCCCGACGGCGCTGTCGACGGCGGCCAACGGTAAGAAGCTTCCGAGTTGGGACGTCACCGTGGCCTTCGTACGCGCGTGCGGCGGCGACGAGCAGTCGTGGCTTACTCGCTGGGACGAGGTACGCCGCTCGATGAGTGCCGAGGGGGCTCTGCCTGTCCCGAGAACGACGCGGTCCTCGATCGAGCGGAGGTTCGCCAGGGCGGAGCCTGCCGGTGCCCAGGATGTGTCGGAGTTCGTGGCGCAGATGCGCCGGCTCCGTATCGAGGCGGGCAAGCCCACGCTCAGCGAGCTGGACCGCCGGGCCCGGGAAGCCGGACGACGCCTTCCGACCAGCACGCTCAGCGACGCTTTGAAGGGCGGGCGGTTGCCGAGCTGGCCGGTGGTGCACGCGTTCGTGCTGGCGTGTGGTGGCTCGTCCGGTATCGATGACTGGGAAGACGCGTGGAAGCGGGTCGCGATGGCGGAGGATTGTGCCGACTCGCAGACCGGCCTGTACTCGGACCGCCGCCCCAAGTCCGGCCCCCGCAACCAGGTGCCGATCCCGCCGTATCCCGCACCCCCGACCGCCGACCCTCCGACTGGTCCTCGTAGCTACTCCCCGGCTGCCATGGAGCCGGAGGGCGTGGTGGTCGCGGGCGGCGCGCCGGCGTCGTTGAAGTTCGCTGTCCGGTCGCATGTGGACGGGCCGCGCGTGGGTGATCCCAGCCGTGTCGGGCCGTACAAGATCTTGGGAAGGATCGGCAGCGGCGGCATGGGTGTCGTCTACCTGGCCGAATCGCCCGGCCGCAGACGCGTTGCGGTCAAGTGCATCCACTCAGATCTGGCTGCGAACGCAGAGTTCCGCCGCCGTTTCGCGCAGGAGGTTGATGCTGCACGCCGAGTCGGCGGGTTCCACGCCGTGCAGGTGATCGACGCGGACCCGAGCGGAGACCCGCCGTGGCTGGCGACTGCCTACATTCCAGGGCCGTCGCTGGCGGACGCGATCTCCCAGGTGGGCCCCATGTCGGAGCCGGCACTGCGTCTGCTTGGCGCCGGACTGGCCGAAGCCCTGGTCGCCATTCACGCCGCCGGCCTGGCCCACCGCGATCTGAAGCCGTCGAACGTGCTGCTCGCCGATGACGGCCCGCGCGTCATCGACTTCGGCGTTTCCCGCGCATTCAACGACGGCAGCCTGAGAACGGCCACCGGCGTGGTCATCGGCACGCCGCAGTTCATGGCGCCGGAGCAGATCATAGGTTCCGAGTCGGGAGCGGCCGGCGACGTCTTCAGCCTCGGACTGGTGCTCTGCGAGGCAGCAGGCTGCGCTCCGTTCGGCAACGGCTCTGCCCAGTCTCTCCTCCTCCGGGCAATACACACGGAACCGGATCTGGCCGCGGTCCCACCGGGCATGCGCCGAATGATCGCGGCCTGCCTGCAGAAGGATCCGACGCGCCGGCCGACTCCGTCCGAACTCATCGCCCAATGGGGTACGGACTCCCTGGCTGAGACCCCGGACCCACGCCACTGGTGGCCGATACCCCAGGAGGACGCGGTCACGATGAACCAGCCACCGCTCCTCCCCCCGGTCGCCTCGGAGTACGCCCCCACGATGATTCTGCCGCTTCCGATACTGGCGGCCATGGATGAGCCCGGCGCGACGACCACACTGCCGACGGTGTCGGTGCGGGACGTCGCGGACGACGAGCGGTCGCGGACGCTGTCGGTTGTGCGGCGGCTGCTTCACCGGACTTCGAAGGGGCAGGCTGAGTGAGTGAGTGAGTGAGTCGGGCTGATCGGCGCGGCGTGGGCACGATTGGAGCGCTGCTCGGTCGCAGTGCTCACCTAGCCCGATATATCCGATTTCTAGCTCTTTAGAGTTAATGCGACACCTCAATGCTTTGACTCGGCGTATTCGTGGGCTGCAATAGAGCCGCCCAATGCGCGAGACGACCTCTCGACGTGGGACGCGAGCACGGCGGGAGACACGGTGGTCACACGGATCTCGAAGGTAGTACGTCTGCAGTTGTCACTTGGGATCGTCGTAGCAGTCGCGGGTTGCGGATCTGCGAAGCACGACGCGATGTCGGCTGCCGTCAGCGCGAACGCGTCGCCTTCGGCGGTCTCGGTGGCAGATGCCGAAACGGCGGCGATCGCTGCGTACCAGGGCATGTGGATCGACATGTCGAAGGCTGCGGAGACGGCGAACTGGCAGGACCCCGCGCTCGGATCCCACGCTGCGGACAGCGCGCTCGCTGAGTTGGTGAAAATCCTGAAGTCGGACGACCAGCAAGGCGCTGTTCTCAAGGGCGGCCCGCCTGTGATGCATCCAGACGTCGATACAGCTCTACCGCTATCAAGTCCCACCGTCGTCACTGTGTCCGACTGCCTCGGATCCCAGCACTGGCTGCTTTACCGCAAATCCACCGGAGCGCTGTGGGATGACAAGCCGGGCGGCAACCGCACTGTCACCGCGCAGGTCATTCAGAGCCAAGGCACGTGGAAGGTGAACTCCTTCACCGCCGGCGACTTGGGCACCTGCTGACGTCAAGAGCCGCATTCGCACTCTGCGCCGCTTTGCTGGTTTCCGACACCCCAACCACCCACACTCACCGCCGCTCCGCCGTCGTGATCAGTCGGATCGCGGCGTTCGACCATGCGTCGAAGGCGGCTCGGCCGGGGTTGGGGCCGAGGGTTGCGCTCAGGGTGTGGAGGTCGGTGGCGGAGTGGGAGAGGCCGGTGGTGGCGAGGGTGTGGGCGGTGGTGGTCAGGCGGGTGGTGAAGGTGGGTGGGAGGTGGCGGGCGCCGCGGTGGGTGGTTTCGGCGAGGAGGGTGAGGGCGGATTCCAGGGCGGTGGTGAGGGGGTCGGGGGTGGGGGTGGTCGCGGCGGTGAGGTCTGTGGTGCCGGAGCCGGGGGTGAGGTCGGGGACGATGACGCGGCCGGTGGCGACCACGGCGATCGGGGTGAGGACGAGGCCGCCTCGGGCGCGGCGGACGGTGGCCGAGATGAAGCGGGGGTTCTGGGTCAGGGCTTCGGCCAGGGCGTCGAGGGCGGCGGGGGCGACGGCGCGGTGCTCGGCGGCGAGTTCGGCGGTGCCGCCGGCGGCGCCGTGGACGGTCGCGGTCAGGGTCTGGCTGCCGGGGTGGTAGCCGAGGTCGGTGACCTGGGTCAGCTCGATCACGCGGACGTCCTCGGCGTCGACGCGGGGGCGGATCAGGCGCGGCGGCAGGCGGTCGAACTCGGCGGCCAGGGCGTCGAGGTCGCGGGCCAGCAGGGCCGGGGGCAGGTGGTCCCAGGCGCCGCCGGACTGGCTGACGGTGGAGCGGGCGATGCGGTTCACGGCCAGGCGCAGGCGGCGGTCGGCGCGGCGGTACGCGGTCTCGGTCACGACGTTGCCGCCGGCCAGGGTGCCCACGGTGCTGCCGGCCAGCCGGTGGCCGGCCAGGTCGGCGCCGAGGGCGGGGCCGGGGTAGCGGTTCTCCAGGGTGAGGACGATGCCGGCCGCCGGGTCGGCCAGGAACACCAGGACCCTGCGATCGTCGCCGATCGCCTGCACCCGGCAGCCGAGTGCGGTCAGCCGCAGCCGGCGCAGCGCCACCTCGGCGGCCTCCCCGGTGCCCAGCACCCGCGAGCGCGGCTGCCCCTTCGCCGTGGCCGCCGCCCGCGAGCGGGCCACCAGCTCGGCCAGCAGGTCCGCGACGAGTTCCGGACGATGCCGCGCGGCCCGCTCGCCGTGCGCGGCGATCTGGTCGGCGAGGTCGTCGGCGGCGAGCAGCGGCCACCGCAGCCCGGCGGCGTCCAGGTCGCGGCGGACGCGGGCCAGGCGGGGCGTGAATCCGGCGCCCAGATTCGCGACCCCGTTGAGGAAGACGTCGACGGCGAGATCCGTGACGCTGGCGAGCGGGTCGGAGGACGGGGTGGAGGACGGAGAGGAGGATGAGGAGGAGTCGGAGGACGGGGAGGAAGAGTGGCCGACAGGCAGGTCGATAGGTCGATCGGCAGTTGGGTCGGCAGGTAGATCGGCAGGTAGGTCAACGGCGCTCGCCCCAGGCCGATCGGCCTCGCTCGCACCGCCCACCGCGAAGTGCCCGTCCCCCAACTCGGCGGCCCGCTCACTCCACACCCGCCATGCCCACACGGCCAGCGCGATCGCGTCCTTGTCGTCGCGGGCGTCGCTGCGCGCGTAGGCCAAGTCCCGTGGCACCAGGAACCGCACCGAACAGTTCGGCAGCTCCACCCACGGCACCGGTTCCTCGGCCGTCGCCACATGGACCCGCGCCAAGTACCCGGTGGCCAGACGACGCTTGGCCGACGCTATGGATCGCTTCCCTAGCAACGCTTCCAAGGCGGCGTCGGCGAAATCGCCCGGCGACCACTCCTCGACTGCCTCCGCGCCGGACGAGCCCGAGGCGGAGCAAGCAGCCTGATATGCCAACACCACGGCCACCACATGCCGACAGGCCCCCGCCGCCCCGCAACTGCACTCCGCGGCTTCGAGACCGCCCGGCGGCAGCAGGCACATCACGCCATCGGGAAACTTCCCCTGCACCACACCGCCGGCGACCCCGCCCTCGCCAGTCCCAGCCCCAGCCCCAGCCCCAGCCCCGCCATCACCATCGCCACCCACACCCCCACCACCGACAACCGGCCCACTCCCGCCCGCGACCTCCTTCGCAGCCCGCTTATACAACCCGCGATTCGTCAACGACACCAACGCATCCTCGGTCAGCGCCAGCAGATCGGCCCGCGTCCCC
The DNA here is from genome assembly GCF_039531695.1 of Catenulispora yoronensis. Classification (NCBI taxonomy): domain Bacteria; kingdom Bacillati; phylum Actinomycetota; class Actinomycetes; order Catenulisporales; family Catenulisporaceae; genus Catenulispora; species Catenulispora yoronensis. Next base: position 19,801 of record NZ_BAAAQN010000069.1, on the reverse strand, counting down.
GGCCCGCTCACCCGTTCACCGCCTCCGCCACGAACGCCGCCAGCTCCCCCGGCGTCATCGCCCCCACGTACGCCCCCAGGTCGGCGAGCCGCTGCCCCATCTCCCGGTCGTAGGCCGGCGCGGCCTCCTCGTCGAGCGCGCACAGCGCCAGTACCCGGCTGCCCTGTTCGACCAGCGCCTTCACGCCGCGCACCATCCCGGCCGGGCTGACGCCTTCGTAGAGGTCCGAGATCAGGACCACGATGCTCCGGCGCGGGTTCTCGACCAGGTCGGCCGCGTAGCGGATGGCCTGAGCGATGTCCGTCCCGCCGCCGAGCTGCACCTTCATCAGCAGGTCCACCGGGTCCGCCACATCCTGCGTCAGGTCCACCACCGAGGTGTCGAACGCCACCAGGTGCGTCCGCACCCCCGGCAGCCCCCACAGGCAGGCCGCGGTCACCGCGGAGTGGATCACCGACGACAGCATCGACCCGGACTGGTCGACCAGCAGGATCACCTGCCAGCTGTCGACCCGGCGCCGGGTCCGGGTGAAGAAGTGCGCGTGCTCCAGGTAGAGCTTGCGCTCCTCCGGCTGGTAGTGCCCGAGGTTCCCGCGCAGCGTCCGCTTCACGTCGAAGTTCCGCGCCAGCCGGACCTGCGACGGCCGCCGCAGCCGGGTCCCGGAGAACGCGTGGCGCACCTCGGTCGCCAGCCGCCGCATCAGCTCCTCGACCACCGCCGCGACCAGCTTGCGGGCCAGCTCCAGCACCTTCGGGTCCATCAGGTGCTTGGTCCGCAGCACGGCCTTCAGCAGCGCCGGGCTCGGCTCCACCCGCTCCAGCACCCGCGGGTCGGTCACCAAGTCATGGATCTGATACCGGTCGACGGCGTCCCGGGTCAGCCGCTCCACGGTCTCCTTCGGGAACAGCTTGGTGATGCCCTCCAGCCAGTCGACGGTGGTCAGGAACGAGTCCCCGGCGCCGCCGTGGCGGTCGGCGGAGTCGCCGCTCCGGTCCCCGCCCCGACCCCCGCCCAGGGCCCCGCCCTTGCGGACGCCGCGCTGCGCCAGCTCCTCGTCGCGGCCGTAGAGCCACTGCATCGCCGCGTCCCGCTGCCGGTCCTCGGCGCCGAGCTCGGAGTAGTGCGACGCCGGCGCGCCGAGAATCATCCGCCAGCGCTCCAGCGCCCGCGCGGGCTCAGGGTCCTGCGGAACCGCGTTCACGAGACCAGTCCCTCCCGCTCCAAAACCGCCTGGACATGGCTGTCCAGCTCATGACCCCGCGCCAGCGCCATCGGATCGGCGACGCGCTCGCGCAGCAGCGCGCGCCCGGAGTCGTCGAAGCCGTGCCGCCGCGCCATCTGCCCGGCGATCGTCTCGCGCTCCCGGGGCGGGAAGAACCCGAACGCCTGCCGCAGCGCGGGCAGCGCCACGAGCAGGTCGCGATCGGTCATCGACCGCACCAGTTCGTCGACCACCGCCAGCACCGAGGCGTCCTCCAGGCACTGCTCCCGGGCCAGCGCGAACAGCCCGGCCAGCCAGTCGCCCAGGGTCGTCGCGCCGCCCGCCGCGCGGATCGTGCGCTCGGCCTCCGGCGGCGGCGTGCCCAGCGACCAGCCGAAGCCGAAGGCCGCGCCGCGCAGGTCCGGTGGTGTCATGGCGCCGGCGGCGATGCGGCCCATCACGGCGGTCGCGCGCGCCGCGTCCAGTTCCAGCTTCGCGGCCGCGTAGCGGACGGCATCCCGGACGGCGCGCACCGCCGCGATCCGCCGCGGCTGCATCGGCGCCGGCCCGCCGCCCCGCACGGATTCCAGCAGCCACAACAGCCGGTCGACGGCCGCGACGATCACCGTGCCGAGCGTCGCCGACTGCTCGGCGTCCAGCAGCCGGTCGTGCCGCCACAGCCCGAGCACCGCCGTGAGCACGGATCCGAGCGCTTCCGCGTCGCCGCCGGCGGCGACCGACGCGGCGAGCCCGCCGAGCACCTGCTCCGACAGATCCTCGATCCCGCACAGCACGGCGTCGAACAGCGCGCGGGCCGCCGCATCCAGGCTCTGCCGCTCCAGCACCCGCTCGCCGATCACGGCCCGCGCGGCCAGTTCCACCGTCGGGCCGTGGCCGCCGGCCTCGATCAGCGCGGACAGCCGGTCCTGGTGCTCCTGGATCTCCCACCGCTCGACGAAGGTGCTGTCCTCGACCGACGGATCGGGCCCGGACAGCCGCTCGTAGCCGGGGATCCGCAGCACCCTGAGTCGATGCAGCAGGCGGCTTCCGTCGCGCTGCGCCGGGACGGTCAGGTCCAGCTCGACGGTGCCCGGGGCAGTCAGGCCGTGCCGTTCCAGCTCCGCTTCGGCGTCGTGCACCAGCGGCGGCATCGGCGTATCAGGGTGCAGACGGCCGACGCGGTCGCCGGACAGCGCCGCGACCATCTCGACGACCGCCGGATGGGTCCCCACCGCCAGTCCGCCGCGCCCGGTCCACGGCAGCGGCCGGTCCAGCGCCTCCCCGACCAGCGCCGACACCAGGCCGTCGAGCAGGTCGGCCCGCGCCGGGTGCCGGTGGCCGCGCACCGCCGCCAGGCCCTCGCCGGTCACCCGCGCCGCGATCAGGTCCGCCGTCGAGACATGCTGCCGACGGGCCCGCAGCCGTTCCACGACCTCGCCGGTGAGCGCTCCGGCCGCGCCGCGCGGGCCCAGTTCCCACAGCCGCTGGTAGTAGGCCGGGGACGGCATGCCGGACTGGTAGCCGTCGAAAGCGTCCAGGCGCCGGAAGGAGTACGGGACCAGGTAGCTGACCGCGGTCGTGTCCGGGTCCGGCGCCGGGACCTCTGGCCACGGCGCGGCGCCGCCGTCCTGATCGGAGAGATCGGAGAGATCAGAGAGCTCGGAGACCTTGGCGGACTTGGAGACCTTGGCGGACTTGGCGGACTTGGCGGACTTGGCGGACTCGAAGAACTCTGCGACCCGCCGCAACAGCGCCGGGCGATGGAACCCGCCGCAGACGACGAGCACCGGCCGGTCCGGCGCATCCCGCATCGCGGCGACGATCCACCGCGCCATGTACTCCTCGCGCACCTCGTCGGTCGACAGCTCGGGCGATGCGTCGTCGTCATCGGAGACGGAGTCCAGACCGGCATCCACCGCGGTTCGGATCAAATCAAAGTAGGTATTCAGCCTCTCCCCGAGCTCCGCCGCCGGCACGTCCCCGGCGTCGATCTCGGCCAGGTGGTCCCACAGCGTGTCCGAGTTGTCCATGCCGAGCGTGCGGCACAGTCCGTCCACAGCCTGTGTGTAACGGCGTTCGGCGTCGGCGTACCGGTTGGTCTGCCGGGCGAACGCCGGATGCCAGGCCGGCAGGTCGATGAACCGCACCTCGGCGCCGGCCCGCGCGCCCTCGGTCAGCGCGATCCACTCCGGCGAATAGTCGCAGAACGGCGACCACGAGGCCTGCGACGCCATCCCGCGCCGCGCCGAGGTGAACACCGCGATCGGCAGCTCGTGGCCCAGCAGGAACTCGCCGAGCCGCGCGTTGACGTCAGCCGGGCCCTCGATCAGCACGTGCGCGGGCCGCAGCCGCTCGATCGCCTCGCGCACCAGTCCCGCGCACGCCGGGCTGTGGTGCCGGACCCCGACCACGGTCAGCATCGGCGGGCTCACCCGGGCAGCAGGTGCCGGGCGCCGTAGAACTCCTGCCACTGCGCCCCCTTGCGGCGCCCCGCGTGCTGCTCCAGATAGGTCCGCAGCCGGGCCAGGTCCTCGGCGTTGTCCTTGGCCGCGGTCCCGGCCAGGCATTCCACGATGTCCGAGGCGCTGCCCGCGTCGCCGCGCAGGAACCAGCCCCGCAGCCCCACGGCGTGCGCCACCGACACCGCCTCGGCGGTGCTCATCACCGAGGACAGCCGCTCCATCGCGTCGCCGCGCTCGGTCCGGCCCTCCCGCAGCTCGCGGAACGCGGTGACGAGCACCTCCAGCACGTCGCGCCGGGGCGGCACGGTCACCCCCGAGCCCTGGAGCAGATGCGCGGCCTCCTGCTCGACCAGGCCCAGCTCGGTCTCGAAGTCGGTGATCGCGAACACGGTCTCGAAGTTGAACCGCCGCTTCAGCGCCGCGCTCATCTCGTTCACGCCGCGGTCGCGGGTGTTCGCGGTCGCGATGACGTTGAACCCCTCGCGGGCGAAGACCAGCGCTTCCTCGCCGCTGAGCTCCGGAACGGCCAGCACCCGGTCGGACAGCGGCGAGAGCAGGCAGTCCTGCACCTCCAGCGGGCACCGGGTGATCTCCTCGAACCGCACCACGCGGCCCTCGCTCATGCCGCGCAGCAGCGGCGCCGGCACCAGCGACTTCGTCGACGGGCCGTCGGCGACCAGCAGCGCGTAGTTCCACGAGTACTTGATCTGGTCCTCGGTGGTGGCCGCGCCGCCCTGGATGGTCAGCGTCGAGTCGCCGCTGACCGCCGCCGCCAGCAGCTCCGACAGCAGCGACTTCGCGGTGCCGGGCTCGCCGACGAGCATCAGGCCTCTGCTGGTGGCCAGCGACACCAGGGCGCGGTCGATCAGCGAGGGGTCGCCGACGAACTTGCGGCTGATGCCCGCGGCCTCGTCGCCGAGGATGAACCGGCGGGCCGCGCGCAGGCTCAGCGCCCAGCCCGGGGGCCGCTCGCCGGTGTCGGCGGCGCGCAGGCGCGCGAGCTCGTCGGCGTAGCGGACCTCGGCGGACGGACGCTGGACCCGCTTGCCGTCGGAGGCGGCGGCCTTCTCACTGCTCATCGCGCGGTCCCCCCGGTCATGCCGGTCAGATCGGTCACCTCGGTCAGATCGCGGAGGATCTCGGATGCGGTCACGGGGTCCAGTGTGCCGAACGGATCGCAGGCCCCGTCCCGAGGGAACCAGTCGCCGACACCGTCGCGGGCGATCCACACGTCCGTCAGCTCCTGCGGGCCGGAGTCGGCGATGCCGCCGACGTCGATGCCGGGTTCGATGTTGGCGACCAGCGCGCGCCCGTCGGGCAGCGGCCGCAGCACGAAGACCTCGACGCCGTTGTCCCAGGCCTCACCGCGCCGCCAGCCGCGCCGGGTCAGGCCGACGAGCTTGCCGACCGGGATGTCGACGCCGCGGAACCGGGACAGGTTCAGGGTTTCGCGCTCGGCGTCGGTCAGCGTGTGGGTCTCGCGGCCGAGCTGGGCGAAGGGTTGCAGGATCTCGTAGTCGGCCAGCACGTCGGACCAGCGCGGGATCAGCTCGGCGAACTCCAGCGGGTGCACCAGGCCGACCGTGGCGATGTCGGGCTCGAACGGCTCGTCGTCGAGGTCCGCGAAGGTCAGGTCCTCGGCGATCCGGAACGTGGCGAGCAGCGTGCCGTCGGCGTCGTAGCTGCCCCACACCAGGCGCCGGACGAGGTGGCGGACCAGAGGATGCGCCACGAAATAGGAGCAGAAGTCCAGCAGCGTCCAGCGCCGCCGCAGGCACATCGCCCGCTCCAGCCGCGCGATCTGGTCCCCGGTCTCGGACCGCGCTTCCTTCTTCAGCGCCGAGAAAGCGTCGGTGGCGGCCTTGGCGAGTTCGGGGTCGTCCTTCACACCAGGCTTCGGCAGGGTCTTGAGACGCTGGCCGGCCTCGTCCCGCACATACGGCTTCAGCAGCTCGTCGAAGCCCACGACGAACTTCCGGGGCCCGAAGTCGAGCGTCAGCGTGCCGTCCGGGTCCAGGCCGAGGTCCGGAACCAGCTGGTCGCCGAGCTGTTCGGCGGTGCGGCCCAGCCCTTCGGCGATCGCGGCGATCTTCTCGCCGGCACTGTCCTTCAGCGCCGTGAACTTCACCCGCTGGGAGATCCGGTACAGCGCCCGCATCGCGTGGTCGCCGCCGATCGCGGCGAGCACGTCCAGGCCGGCGACGGCGCGGGCGTGCCCGTTCTCGCCGGGCCAGGCGCGGATCAGCGGCTCCAGACGCCGCACGATGTCGTAGTCGCCGAACCAGCGCAGGCTGTCGAGGACCCAGCCCTGCGCGCTGGGGCAGCCGGCGAGCCGCCAGTTCTCGACCAGCGCCCAGCAGAACTCGCGCAGCGAGATGTCGTCGCAGGTCTCGCGCACGATGTCCAGACCGGGATACGGCGTCTCCGGCTTGGAGATCGACAGCATCTGCACGACGTGGCGGACGGCCTCCGGCGGCAGCGCCGAGGTGTGGCCCAAGCTCGCGAGCTGCGGCAGGGCAAAGGGCTCGGCCCAGTGCGGCAGCGCGGGCATCGTCTTCGGGACGTCCTCGGTGCCGTCGGCCTCAATCAGGGTCCTGACGGCGTCGGCCGCCTTGTCGCCGTAGGTCTTCGCGGCGATCGCGGCGATTGCGACGACCTCGGCGTGGCCGCGCGCGTCGAGCCACCGCAATGTCTCGATGGCGGCCCGCCGGTCCTTGCCGGGCTTGCCCACCGCGGCCGGGATCAGCTGTTCGGCGGCGTACTCGGGATGGCGGGCCAGCCACCGCGCCGCGGCCGCCCGCAGGCTCTTAGTACGACTGAAGGCATCGGCCATGAGCACGGCCGTCCCCGGGCTGCGGAACGGGGCGAGCAGCTCCAACCGGTCGGCGGGCCGGAGCCGGTCGGTGATCGGCAGCGCGAGCAGCTCGAAGCGGGCCAGGTAGACCAGGCCCCAGCTCTCCGCCCCCGTCGTATTGTTCGGCTGCCATCCGGACTCCAGCAACGGCAGGATCACCTCGTCGGCGGCCCGGCAGGCGAACCGCGGGAGGTTGACAGGGCCCGGATACGCCTTGCCTTGGGCAAACAGGGCCGCCAGCGTCGCGTCATCGGCCTCGCCCTGGTATCGGCGTTCGTGGAGCGGCGTGGCGGCCCAGCGCTCGCGCTCGCCCTCGGCCCAGACGACGGAGGCGCCGTCCGGGGCGGTCAGGCCTTGGACGACAACTGGCTTGGCCGGCGCGGCCCGGTTCCGCCACGGCGGCGAGACCAGGATCGGCGGGAGCGGGTCGGTTTCGGCATCCCGTTCGGGCAGGTCCCGCGCCGGCTCCAGCGCGGCCTCCAACCGGAATCGCGCCGTCGGGTCCAGGGCGGGGAGCACAGCCCGGGCCGCATCCTGGTGTGCGTTGGCCACGAGCCGAAGCGCCAGGGTCACGTGCTGGGACCACAGTGCCGAGTCCTCGGACCCTCCGCTCTGCGCGGCCGGATCGGTCTCGGCGAGCACCCGCAGTGTCGCCTGCGGGAACCGGTCCCCGGCGGCCAGCACCGTGGCCTGCCCATCCTTGGTGGCGATCCGCTCGATCAGGGCTCGTATAGCGCCGTCGCTGCCGAGTTCGCTGATCAACGCCAGCAGGCGCGGGCGCGCATCCTTGTAGTGGTGGCCGTCGTCGAGCCAGCCCACCAGCACCGGAAGCGCCTCCGCGCCGACCGACGCCAGCAACGTCTCCAGCGGCCCGGCGTGCCGGGGCCAGTCCAGCCACCGCTGGTGCCGCGCGAACTCCTCGACCTGCCGGCCCTCGGTGATCGCCGAGACCAGCAGATAGCAGGTCAGGTCCTGCTTGTAGTGGCCGGGCGGGATGAGTTCGGCGAGGTCGGCATCGACCCAGTCGACACGTTCCCGGAACAGGAACGACGTCAGCGCGCGCTGCGCTCGCGCGCCGCCGCGATACTCCTGCGCGATCTCCTGGACTTCGAGGTATTCGGCCTCTGACACACCGGCCAACAGCTCCAGCAGCCGCCGCGCGAACAGCCAGAGATCCGGGACCCACAGCTCCTCGACGATGCCTCGGACAAAGCCTTGCTTATGCTGGCTTCCTCCGCTCTGGAACCAGGTCGCGTGCACGTCGTAGAGCTCGGCCAGGGCGCGGAAGGCGTAGCCGGGGCCGCGTCCCAGGACCCAGGATTCGACATAGCCGAGCCGCAGTCGCCGGTCGACCCCGCTCGCCGCCTGGACGAGCGTGGTCGACAGCGCGGTCTGGAGCGGCGAGGCCTGGGCCGGATCGCCGAATCCGGGGCGGCGGATCTGGGCCAGCAACGCGGTGTCCGAGCTTGAGCCGGCCAATGCCGCCTCGCGGAACGCGTGCGCTTGGAGCAGCGCGTCGTGCTGCCGCTGGAGATACACCTCCAGGGCTTCGGCGGGCGGGACGTAGGCGTTCTCCTCGCCCCGCCACCGGATCACCTCGTCCCGCATTCGCGCGGGCAGAACGAACATCTCGTCGGCACCTCTCATCGCGGGATCAGCGCGTCCAGGTCGTACAGGACCACCGACGCCGTGCCCGCGTCCAGCTCGCCGAGCAGCAGCGAGTGCCGCTCGAACGACGGGGACTCGCCGGTCACGCTGAGCCAGGTCCGGGTGAAGTGCTGGTACTCGGACAGCTCCGGGGAGCCGGCGACGAGGCCCGGAGCGAACTCGGCGACGACGAACCGGTCGTCGCCGACCGGCCGCAGGATCGTCGACCACTTCGCGCCGTCGCCGACCGGGCCGCGGATCCAGCCGCGCTCCTCCAGCCCGACGATCCGGAGCGGGGCGATCTGGACGCTGTCGAAGGGTTCGAACTCGCGGCCCGCGCGCTCCTCCGGGGACAGGGCCAGCATCGGCGACCCCAGCTGTTCGAAGGGCTGCAGGATCTCGTAGTCGGCGAACACCTCGGACCACTCCCCCAGCCCGGCGCCGAGGTCCATGGCGTGCGCGATGCCGAGGACGGCGCCCTCGGGGAACTCGTAGTGCGCGTCGTGGACGTCGGCGTAGCTGAGGTCCTCGGCGACCCGGAAGGAGCCGAGCAGCCCGCCGTCCTCGCCGTAGACGCCCCAGACCAGGCGGCGGGTGATGGGCCGCAGCAGCGGATGCCGGACCAGGTGGGCCGCGAAGTCCGCGGGCTGCCAGCGGCGCCGCTGGACCATGGCCCGGTCCAGCCGCTTGATCTGGTCGGCGGCCACCGTGCGGGCCGTCTTCTTCAGCTCGGTGAAGTCCTTGTGGGCCGCGCCGGCCAGGTCCTGGTCGTCCTTCACGCCGGGCTTCGGCAGGGTTTTGACCACCTTGCCGGTCTGGTCCAGGACCCGGGGCCGCAGCAGCTCGTCGAATCCGACGGTGAAGTGGCGCGGGCCATAGTCCAGGCGCAGTGTGCCGTCGGCGCCGAGCCCGAAGTCCGGGACCACGCGGTCGGCGAGCTGGTCCGCGGACAGGTCGAGTCCCTCGGCGACGTCCTCGAACCGCTGACGGGCGCGTTTGCGCAGGGCGGTGGGCCGCCCCTTCTCGGCGAGGGCGTGCAGCTGGGACAACGCGCGGTCGCCGCCGATCGTCGCCAGCGTGGCCAGTATGTCGTAACTCGGCTGGAGCCGGCCGTCCGCGGCCCACTCGCGGATCAGCACCACCAGCCGATCCACGACGACGTCGTCGCCGAGCAGCCCGAGAGCGTGGAACGCCCAGTTCTCCTTGGCCGGCGACCCGGCCTGCTCCCAGTTGACGAACAGCGACCACGCGAACTCGCCGAGCGAGGCCGCGTCGCAGAACTCTTTGACGATGTCCAGGCCCGGATAGGGGTTGCCGGGCTTGGAGATGGCGAGCATCTCCAGGACGGCCTGGACCGCGCTCAGCGGCAGCGGTGCCCCGCCGTCCTGACCGGATCCCGCGGCGCCGGCCAGGATCGGCGCGAGCACGGCGGCGCGGGCCCAGATCGGCGGCGTCGGCATGGTGCGCGGATAGGCACCGAGCCCGTCGTCGGCCAGCATCTCCTTGGCGGCCAGGCCGACCTCCTCGCCGTAGGCCCGCACCGCGACCGCGGCCACGTCGGTGCCGGCCGCCTCGATCAGGCGCAGCGCGACGACGGCGTTCTGGCGGGCCCGGCCGCGCTTGCCGAGCGCCGTCGGCAGCAGGCAGCGCGCCGCGGCCTCGGGATGGCGCCGGAGCCAGGTGACGGCCAGGCCGCGCACCGAGCGCAGCCGGCCCAGGCCGTCGATCATGAACGCCGCGATCTCCGGGTTCACGAACGGCTGGAGCAGCCGGGCCTTGTGCGCCGGGCGGTTCGGCAGGCCCATGACCGCCGGGACCGCCAGCTGCTCGTAGCGTGCCACGAACAGCTCCGCGCGCTCGTCGGCCCGCTGCAACTGCGGGGTCCAGGCGGCCAGCAGCGGACGCACCAGTTCCTCGGGTCCGTAGGCGGCGAAGTAGGAGACGAAGTGGTTGGTGGCCTGGAGCGGATCGGGGACGATACGCCCGGCCCACGTCTTCCAGCCTTCTTCCGGCTCCCAGCCGGAGCCGTGCCGCGCCAGGTGGCGCTCCCGTTCGCCGGGCAGCCAGGCGACCTCGGTGTCCGGCGGGGCGACCAGCCCTTCCACCACGACCGGCGTGGTCGGCTTGCGCTTGCGGTCCCGCCACGGCGGCGCGGCGAGCAGCTCGGGCAGGTCCTCCGCCGGCAGGTCCCCGGGGGACGGCGCGGACTCCCGGTCCAGGATCGCTTCGACCCGGCGGGCCGCGGGTCCGTCCAGGTAGGGCAGGGTGGCGCGGGTGAAGTCGGGATCTTCGAGGGCTGCCATGGTCAGGACGTGGGTCACGTCCTGCGTCGGCTCGGCGGCCGCCAGCACCCGCAGCGCGCGGTGCGGGAACCGCTTGGTCGCGGCGTGCAGCTGCGGCAGGACCGCCGGCTGCCCGATCCGCTCGACGAGCGCCGCCATGGCCTCGTCGCGGGGCACGCGGGCGATCAGGTCGGCGATCCGCTGCTGGACCGGCGAGGCGCCGCCGCGGGCCGGGGTCTTCGTGGGCTGATACCCGTCGTACCAGGCGAGCAGGAACGGCAGCGCCTCGGCGCCGGCGGCCTTGAGGTAGGTCAGCTCGATGTCGAGGTCGCCGCTCCAGAACCAGGCCGGGCCGCCGCGGATCAGCTCGCCGACGGCGGCGGCCTGCTCGGGAGTGGTGACGGAGGGCAGCAGCGCGGTGGCCCGCACCCGGCCGTCGGCCGCGGCCTGGATGTCGGCCCAGAGCCAGTCCTCGCGGTCGGGGAACAGGAACGTGGTCAGGGCCCGGCGGAGGCCGGAGGGGTCGTCCTCGCGCAGCCGCGCGGCGGTGCGCAGCGCGGCGGCGTGCTCCTGGTCGGAGGCGGAGCGGACCAGCTCCAGCAGCCGCAGGGCCGCGTCCCAGTTGGCGAACAGGTGCGGCGGGCTCTCCAGCCGGGTGAGGGGGCGGTCGAAGGCGTGGGTCGGCCGCAGGTGGCAGTACTCGGCGAAGGCCTCGATGGCGTAGCCGAGGCCGCGCACGGACTCCCAGACCGGGACAGCCTGCCGGACGTCGAAGGGCGGGCAGCCGCTGAGGCAGATCTCCAGAACGGCCGCGCCGAGCGGGCTGAGCGGCCCGAGTTCGGCGAGGTCGGCGAGGTCGACGTCCGCGAGCTGCGCCACCAGGTCCGGGGCGCTCTCCGGGGCGGCGAGGGACTCCTCGATCCAGTGGTGCCAGGCCTGCACGGCCTCGCGGCGCCGCTCGATGATGCCGAGGACGGCGCCGGGGTGGGTCTTGCGCGGCAGGGAGGCCGAGCGGTGGCGGGCGATGACGGCGCCGAGGTAGGGGGTGGGGAGTTCGAAGACGGATTCCGGGTCCGGGGCGGATCGGGTCGATGGCGTGCGGGATGTTGCTGCGCCGGGCGTTGCTGTGCGGGACGTTGCTGTGCGAGGCGTTGCTGCGCCGGGGGTTGCTGTGCGGGACGTTGCTGTGCCGGGCGTTGTTGTGCCAGGCGTTGCTGTGCGGGCCGCCGAGCCGCTGTTCGCCGTGGTGCTCACGGGGCCGTCACCTCGGTCAGGTCACGCAGCACTTCCGAAGCGGTCACCGGGTCCAGCACCGAGAACGGCGTGCCGGACCGGTGGCGGATGTTCCAGTAGCCGTGGTGGCCGTTCCGGGGCTCGCCGACCCACACCGCCTTGAACTGCTGGAGATCGGCCGGGTTGACCCAGCCGACGCTGAATCCGGGGTCGAGATCGACCACCAGCCTGCGGCCGTCGGAGAGCTCGCGCAGCAGGTGGCCCTGCCAGCCGGCGTCGGCGGGATCGCTGCGGTGCCAGCCGCGGCGCTCCATGCTGAGGATGCGTCCGGAGAGCACCTTCTGCCCGTCGAACCGCTCCAGCGTCGTGGCCGCGGCCTCCTCGGGGGTCAGGGCGAACACCGTGCGGCCGAGCTGGTCGAAGGGTTGCAGGATCACGTAGTCGAGGAACAGCTCCGACCAGCGCGGCAGGTCCTCGGCCAGGTCCACCGGGTGCGCCACGCCGATCACGGCGTCGTCGGGGAGGGTGTACGCCTCGTCGTCGACGTCGGCGAGGCTGAGGTCCTCGGCCACCCGGAACGCGGTGGCCGCGCTACTGGTTCTGAAATCGGCCCACACAAGGCGGCGCACCACATGCCGCAGCAGCGGATGGCCGACCAGGTAGTCCTCGAACTCGGCCTTGGTCCACCGGCGCCGGTCCACCATCGCGCGCTCCAGGCGCACTATCTGGTCGACGGCCAGAGTCCGGACGTCCTTCTTCAGGCCCGCGAACCGCTGGTACGCGGCCGGGGCCAGCTCGGCGTCGTCCTTGGCGTTCGGCTTCGGCAGGGTCCTGAGCCGCTTGCCGGCCTGGTCGACCACGCCCGGCTTGAGCTGCTCGTCGAAGAACACGGTGAAGCGCCGCGGGCCGTAGTCCAGCTCCAGCGCACCGTCCTCGTCCAGGCCGAGGACCGGGACCAGCCGGTCGGCGAGCTGCTCGGGGGTCAGGCGCAGGTCGTCGGCGATGGCGGTCATCCGGGCCCGCGCGGCGTCCTTCAGACCCTTGAACTTGGCCTTCTGGGAGATGCCGTGCAGGTGGATGAGCGCGGTGTCGCCGCCGATCGCGGCGAGCACGTCGAGCCCGGTGACGGCGCGGGCGTGCCCGCCCTGCCCCGGCCAGGCCCGGATCAGCACGGACAGCCGGCGCACGGTGTCGTCGTCGCCGAACCAGCGCAGGACGTCGAAGCCGAACGCCTGCTTGGCCGGGTGATCGGCGCCCTGCCAGTTCTCGAACAGGCCCCAGGCGAAGGCCGCGAGCGAGTCGGCGTCGCAGAGCTCTTTGACGGTCGCCAGGCCCGGGTACAGCGCGTCGGGACGGGAGACGCTGAGCATCCGCACGACGGTCCGGGTCGCGTCCGGCGGCAGCGCCAGCTCGCGGCCGGTCAGCAGCAGCTGCGGCAGGACCGACGGCTCGGCCCAGGTCGGCAGCTCCGGCATGGCCTTGGGGAGCGCGGCGAGCAGCGGGTCCACGGCCAGCAGCCCGGCGATCCCGGACTCGGCGTCCGCGCCGTACCCGGCGGCGGCCGCGCGGACCTCGGCCTCGAAGCCCTCGCCGGCCAGGAACCGGAGCGCGGTCTCGGCCGCCTGGCGGGCCTTTCCGGCCTTGCCGAGGGCCGCCGGGACCAGGGCCCGCGCGGCGACGCCGGGGTGGCGGCGCAGCCAGGTCTGGGCGACCGGGCGGACCGACTTCAGGCGGGCGTTCCAGTCGGCGACCAGCGGCGCGACCTCGGAGCAGGCGAACGGCAGCACCAGTTCGGCGTTGTCGGCCACCGCCGTGCTGTTGGTGACGGCGTTGAGGACGGCGGGCAGCGCGTCCAGGCCGAACTTCGCCACGGCGGGCCGGGCCCAGCCCCGGGCGTCCCACGGGCTGCCGTTCACCGCCAGGCCCAGCGCGGTCCGGGCGACGTCCTCGGGGCCGCGCACGACGGCCCAGCCGAGCAGCCGCCAGTTCAGGCGGTTGCGGAGTTCGCGCAGGATCTTGTCCCACTGCGTGTCGCCGGCCCCGGAGTCCCGGCGCAGGTTGTCGAGGAGCCAGTACTCGCGCTCGGCGTCGTCCGCCCAGACCACGCCGCGCTCCACCGGCGCGGTCAGGTCCTTGAGGACCACCGGCTTCCCGGTCGTCCGCTCGCGCTCCCACGGTGGCGAGACCAGCAGCTCCGGGAGCGACGCGGGGTCGGCGCAGGGCAGGGGCGCGGCGGCGCGCAGCAGCTTCTCGACCCGGCCGCGGGCCTCCAGGCTCAGCGTCGGGGCAAGCTCGCGGGCGAGGTCCTGGTGGGCGACGACGTGCAGGCGCAGGATCCGCTCGGCGGCGGCGCGGGGCGCGGGGAGTTCCGGCAGTTCCTCGGCGAGCAGGCGGATGCCGCGTTCTGGGAAGCGCGCCGCAGCGTCCAGCAGCACAGCGGCGGCGCCGCGGGTGTCGAACATCGCGAGCTGGGCCCGCATCGCCTCGTCGGAGTCCAGGCCGGCCAGGACGCGCTGGAGGCGGGTCTTCTCCTCGGCGTCCCAGGTGTTGTCGATCCACTCCAGCAGCGCCGGGACCATCTCGGTGCCGAGCGTGGCGAAGGCGGTGGCGGTCGCGGCCGCGCTCTCCCGGAGCGTGGTCGAGTGCAGGTTCTTCGCGAAGATCCGGGCCTGATCGCGGTTGCTGAGCGCGCCGAGCAGGAACCAGATGCCGATCGTTCCGACGAGCTGCAGGCGCACTTTCGTCCGGACGTGGCCGACCGCTTCGTCGACGAGGTCGGTGTTCTCCGGGAAGAGGAAACAGACTGCGGCGCTCTGGCGCGGGAGCAGGTCGGTGCGCGCGGTGAGGGCTTGGAACACCGCTTCGTGGTCGGCGTCGGCGGCGCTGACGAGGTGGCGGCGCACGCGCGCGACGATGTCGAACCGCTGGTCCTGATGGCCCGAGCTGAGCGAGCCTTCGAGGCGGCGCAGCGCGACGGTGTCGTTGGTCCGGTGCAGCCGGGAGATCGTCAGGCCGGTGAGTTCGACGGCGGCCTCGGCGGCGAAGGGCAGGCCGCGGGCGGCGGACCAGGCGTCGACGAAGGATTCGGGGTCGAGCTTCTTGGGCTCGTCGAAGAGGATCGCGGCGGCGGCGATGGCGGCTTGCCGGGCGGTGCGGGTGGCGGGGTCGGCGAGCTGCGGCTGCGAGGCGGTCGCGACCAGGGTTTCGTCGGCGCCGCCGTGGTGGAGGGCGGTGTCGAGGGTGGGGCGGGCGGCGGCGAGGAGGCGCTCGAAGGTGGCGGCGGCTTCGGGGTGGGTGAGTGGGGGCTCGGTGAATTCTGAAGCTGCTGTTGCGTTTAGGGAGGTTGTTACGTCTGAAGGGTTTGATGCGGTTGATGCGGTTGATGCGGTTGATGCGGTTGGGGTAAGGAGGGTTGCGCCGTCGCGTCGCGGCACCACCAGCGACCGCAGGGTGAACCGCCGGTCGAACAGAACCGCGGCAGCCGTCACCGGATCCAGGACGTTCCCCACAAGCCCTCCCAAGCCTCGCCCGTCCAAGTGGTCACGACTGTAGCGAGACAAGCCGACAGAGGACGGTTCGAGCGGTGGGCGGGACGATCACGCTCTGACGGCCGACTGACCGCTGGACGGTCATTGGCGCGATCATTCGCTGATCACCGGCTGATCAGTAGCTGATCGGTTGCCGATCACTGGCCGATCGGCCGGTGAGCAGGCGTCGACCGGCGACCTGTCACGCGCTGTGGCGGCACCGAGCCGTCATCCGGCCGCCGTCCCCGAGTTGCTGACCCGTTCGGGTGCATGATCCCCTCGAATTTATGGCGCTTCGGTTCGCGGCATTCATGGCGCTGTGGACCGTTTTCTATTACTCGGTTCCCAGTTGGCACCTGTTGACCTGGACCGTTATCGGTCTGGGCGGCGTCGGCGCCGTACTGTTCGGCGTGCGCCGGTACCGGCCGCAGGCCCCGACGGCGTGGTTCCTGCTGGCCGGCGCGATGGTGACGCTGGTCAGCGGCGACACGTCGTACAACCTGCTGACCGACGTCTTCGGGCAGACCGAGCCGTTCCCTTCGATCGCCGACGCGATCTACCTGACCACGTATCCGCTGGCGGCCGGCGGCGTGCTGGTCATGGTGCGGCGGCGGAGTCCGATGCGGGACCGCGCGGCGCTGATCGACGCGATCATCCTGACCACGGCAGCCGCACTGCTGCTGTGGGTCTACATCATCACCCCGACGGTGGCCGACCAGGACAACTCGTGGTTCGCCAACGCCGTGTCCATCGCCTATCCGCTCGGGGACGTGATGCTGCTGGCGGTGGCGGCGCGGCTGACCACCGCCGGCGGCCTGCGCGGGCCGGCCATCCGGCTGCTGCTGGTCGGCGTGCTCGGCCTGACCGCCTCCGACGTCGCGTACGCGCTGGTCCGGCTCTACGGGACCTGGCACGTCGGATCGGCGGCGGATTTGGGCTGGGTGGTCTTCTACGTCTCCTGGGGCGCCGCCGCGCTGTCGCCGTCGATGACCAGCCTGACCGAGCCGGTGCCGCGCACGCGGCGCAGCACCAAATGGCGGGTGCTGCCGCTGGCGGCGGCGGCGCTGGTGGCCCCGACGGTGCTGATGATCGAGTCGCTGGAGGCCAACCTGCGGGACGGCCCGGTGATCGCGGTGGTCTCGGCGGTGATGTTCCTGCTGGTGCTGTGGCGTCTGGCGCTGGCCAGCCAGGAGACCCGGGAGCAGGACAACCGGGCGCACACGCGAGCGATGGTCCGCGAGCTGAAGCACCGCGCGTACCGGGATCCGCTGACCGGACTGGGCAACCGATTGCGGTTCCAGGAGCGCGCGGAGCGGGCGTTGTCCCGGGCCTGGGACTGCGGAGGGGTGGCGGCGATGCTGCTGATCGACCTGGACAACTTCAAAGAGGTGAACGACACCCAGGGCCACCGCACGGGCGACGAGTTGTTGAAGGCGGCCGCGCAGCGGCTGGCCGGCGCGGTGCGGCCGGGTGATCTGCCGGTGCGGCTCGGCGGGGACGAGTTCGCGGTGCTGTTGTCCGACGGCGCCACGGAGCAGGCGGCGGTGACGCTGGCCGAACGGCTGGTCGACGTGCTGGCCGAGCCGTTCCGGCTGTCCGGGGCGCCGGTGCCGGTGCGGGCCAGTATCGGGGTGGCGACCAGCCCGGGCGGGGTCGGTGGCACCGAGGAGGTGCTGTTCCGCAACGCGGACCTGGCGCTCTACGCGGCCAAGGCTGACGGCAAGGGGACGTGGCGGCTGTTCGAGCACGGGCTGTACGACGCGGCGCTTCAGCGGATGGCGCTGCGGACCGGGTTGGATCGGGCGTTGGCGAACGGCGAGTTCGAGCTGCACTATCAGCCGATCGTGGAGCTCCAGGGGCCGCCGCGGGTGGCCGGCTACGAGGCGCTGGTGCGGTGGCGGCATCCGCAGCTGGGGTTGTTGTCGCCGGCCGCGTTCGTGCCGCTGGCGGAGGAGACGGGGCAGATCGGGCCGATCGGAACGTGGATATTGCGGACGGCGGTGGCGGACGCGGCGTCGGCGGGGTTCGGGTACGTCTCGGTCAATGTCTCGGCGAGCCAGTTCAGCGGTGGTGGGTTCGTGGAAACGGTGCGGGGCGCGCTGAGCGATGCCGGGCTGTCGCCGGACCGGTTGGTGGTGGAGATCACCGAGACAGTGTTCTTGCATGAGGCGTCGGCGGACGCGTTGGCAGATCTGGAGACGTTGTCGCTGCTGGGGGTGCGGATCGCGATCGACGACTTCGGGACGGGTTACTCGTCGATCGGGTACTTGCGGGACGTGCAGTTCGATCTGATCAAGGCGGACAAGACGTTCGTGGACCGGATCGTGGATCTGGCGGAGCACGAGCGGTTGTTGCGGGGGATCGTGCACGTCGCCGGGACCATGGGGATCACCGTGGTCGCGGAGGGGGTTGAGACGGTGGCGCAGCGGGATCTGCTGCGTGACATGGGCTGCGCTTATGCGCAGGGGTTCTTGTACTCGCCGGCTGTGCCTTTGGGGCAGACGGGTGAGGTGCGGGCCGTGATCGAGAAGGGAGACGACTGATGGTGTCGACGACCTGGAGTGATGGTGGTGATGGCGATGGTGGCTGCGGCAGTGGTGGTGGTGGGAAGGAAGGCGAGAAGGAGGAGCGGCGTGAGCGGCAGGAGCGGCATGAGGTGTGGGCCGAGCTGGCGCGGTTGAGGGATAAGACGCCGTTCTACGATGCGGTGATCGATGAGCAGGATCAGCGGGAGCCGCGGCGGATCAGGATCGGGGACAAGTGGCTGGCCGACTTCGCGTCGTGCAACTACTTGGGGTTCGACGTGGACCCGGAGATCATGGCGGCGCCGGCGGAGCTGATCGCGAAGTGGGGGACGCATCCGAGCTGGTCGCGGCTGCTGGGGAATCCGAAGCCTTATATCGAGATCGAGGAGCAGCTGACGGAGCTGTTGCAGGCGCCGGACACGCTGGTGCTGCCGACGATCACGCATATCCATATGACGGTGATCCCGGTGCTGGCCGGGAAGGGGACGGTGTTCTGCGAGGCGCAGGCGCATCGGACTATCTACGACGGCAGTTCGGTGGCGCGGGGGAACGGCGCGACGCTGCACCGGTGGCGGGCGACGGATTTGGGGGCGCTGGCGGTGGCGTTGCGGGAGGCGCCGAGGGATCGGCCGCGGGTGGTTTGTATGGATGGGATCAACAGTATGACGGGGAACGAGCCGGGGTTGGCGGCTATTGCTGATATTTGCCGGGCTGAGGGTGCTTTGCTGTATGTGGATGATGCGCATGGGTTTGGGGTTATTGGGGAGCGGGGGGAGGCGGAGACTTCGCCGTATGGGAGTTTGGGGAACAGTGTGGTGCGGCATCTGGGGGAGAGTTATGAGGGGTTGGTGTTGGTTGGGGGATTTTCGAAGGCTTATTCGTCGTTGTTGGCGTTTTTGGCGTTGCCGAGTCAGTTGAAGGAGTATTTGAAGTTCGCGGCGGCGCCGTATTTGTATTCGGGGCCGTCGCCGACGGCGTCGTTGGCGACGGTGTTGGCGGGGTTGAGGGTGAATCGGGAGCGGGGGGAGGAGATCCGGGGTGGGTTGTGGCGGAAGACGGCGCGGGTGATTGATCATGTGAGGAAGTTGGGGGTGGAGACGCCGAATCGGAGTGGGTTTCCGATCATTGAGTTGCCGGCGCGGGAGGCGTCGGATATTGAGGAGATTGCGAAGGTTTTGTGGGAGCGGGGGATTTATGTGACGTTGGCGGCTTATCCGTTGGTGCCGCGGGATCAGGCGGGGTTTCGGATACAGGTGACGGCGGCTAATACGGAGGAGGAGATTGAGGAGTTGAATGCGGTTATTACGGAGTTGGCGCCGTTGTTGCGGAGGAGTTAGAGGGTGGGAGCTTTGTGGAGAGTTAGAGAGTTAGAGAGTTAGAGGGCTGATATGGATTGGGAGAGTCTGGCGCAGCTGGGGCGGTTGTCGGTGGCGTTCTTGTTGACGTACGCGTTGGGGTTCGAGCGGGATCTGCGAGGGTCGCCGGCCGGGGATCGTACGTTCTCGCTGATTGGGGTGGGGAGCGCGATCATCGCGACGTTGGCGAAGGATGGCGGGGCGCCGAACGCATTGGCGGGGGTCGTGACGGGGGTGGGGTTCATTGGGGCGGGGGTCGTGTTCCGGCCGAGTTTGACGTTGCCGACGAGGCTCCACATGGTGGAGGACACGGTGAAGGGGTTGACGACGGCGGCGACGATTTTTGCGGCGGCGGCGGTGGGGGCGGCTTGTGGGTTTGGGAGGTTGTTGTTGGGGGTTGGGGGGACGGGGTTGGTGTTGTTGGCTTTGGAGGTGCGGCATATACCGGTTTTGAAGTTTGCTGATGGGAGGCGGTGGGCTTCGCGGTTTAGGAATGATGAGGCGGTGCCGGTGCCGGGGGTGGGGTCGGTGGAGGGGGTGGGGGAGGAATCTTCGTGATTAGAGTCAAAATCCAGTCAAAAGCTGGGTAAAGCAGGCGCTTCCAGCGGGGGCCTCGGATCCCTCGGGGAACTGGCGCCGGCTCCATAGGTCGGTACATTCAGGGCCCTGCGCTGGCGGTTGGTGAGGTGGGGGTTCGTTCCCCTCGGTCACGTCG
>NZ_BAAAQN010000068.1:0-64723 GCF_039531695.1 Catenulispora yoronensis | reverse complement strand
GTCATCCGCGCGGTCTCGGAATCCAGACGCGCCGTCTCGTCGAGCGGCGGCCGACCGCGACGACCGGCCGCATCGGTGTCCGGGAGCGGCGTCATCCGCGCGGTCTCGGAATCCAGACGCGCCGTCTCGTCGAGCGGCGGCCGACCGCGACGACCGGCCGCATCGGTGTCCGGAAGCGGCGTCATCCGAGCCGTCTCGGAATCCAGACGCGCCGTCTCGTCATAAGCCGCCCGACCGCGCCAATCGCCGATGTCGGACGCGGCGTCCTCCCCGAACGCCGCGGCGCGACCATGGCGACCGCCCGAGTCGGGCAGCTGATCAGAACGTTCTGAGAAGCTGCCGTAGCTGTCCTCGTACAGCGATCGGCCATGTCTACCGCCGGGATCAGCGGTGCCGTCGCCGTACAGGCCCGGATCGCCGATGTGATCTCCGTACAAGTCCTCGCGGTACAGGTCTTCGTGGAAGCTGGGCTCGAACTGCCCGGTCGCCGCGTCCATCCCGACCTCGGCCGCGCCCGCGGCTGCCGCCGCCCCCGCTCCCGCGCCGTTCCCGCCCCGGCGCACCCTGCGCCGCGTTCCCGACTCCGACAGCGTGTTCTCATACCCGCTGGGGTTCCCGGCGTGTTCGCGCTCGAAGTCCGGCTCGGCGCCGACCTCCTCGCCGACCTCCACCGGTCCGTCCAGCACCCGCCGCATGGCCGCGCCCATGTCGGCGCCGTCGCTCCACCGGCGCCCGGCGTCCTTCTCCAGCGCCCGCCACAGCACCTCGGCGGCCGGCGCGGCGACGTAGTCCGGCAGCGGCGGCGGTGGCTCGTGCATGTGCTTGTACATCACCGCGGCCGTGCTGGCCGCCTGGAACGGCTGCCGGCCCGAGAGCAGTTCGTACCCGAGGATCCCGACCGCGTAGACGTCGGCCGCCGGGGTCGGCGTCTCGGCCTGGAACAGCTCAGGGGCCAGATACGGCACGGTGCCCATCAGCGCGTCGGCGGCCGTCAGGCCCAGCGACTCGGCGGAGCGCGCGATGCCGAAGTCGGCCAGCACCACGCCGCCGGAGGTGAGCATCACGTTCGCCGGCTTCACGTCCCGGTGCACGACCCCGACCCGGTGCACGGCGGCCAGCGCGTCCAGCAGCGAGGCCAGCACCTTCAGGGCGAAGCGCGGTTCCAGCGGCCCGGTGCGGGCCAGGACCTTGTCCAGCGACTCGCCCTCGATGAACTCCATCACCAGGAACGCCGCGCCCGGGGTGTCCGGGTCGTCGGTCTCGGCGTAGCCGTAGTCGAAGACCCCGACGATGCCCGGATGGTCCATCATCGCCATCACCCGGGCCTCGGCCACGAAGCGGGCCCGGAACGTCGGCGTGTCCAGCAGCGCCGGCAGCACGATCTTGACCGCGACGGTGCGGCCCAGGACCAGGTCCCGGCCCCGCCACACCTCGCCCATCGATCCGCCGCCGATCCGTCTGCGCAGCTCGTAGCGGCCGTTCAGCACCTGGCCCGGTGTCGGCCCAGCCATGGTTCCCCCCAAACTTCCCTGCTAGCTGCTCCCCCTTTCCCCAAGAATAGGACGTCTGAACATCGCTTTCGGTTGCCCCCTTGATCGGTTCGGCGCCGGTAGTGGGCTTTCTCACGCCGAAACGGAACGGTACTTGCGCACGGAAAGCGGGACGAACACGGCGAGGATCACCAGCGACCAGAACAGCGAGACCCAGGTCGCGTGCTGGATCGGCCACGGCATCTTCGCAGTCCCCACATACCCGTCGGGGTTTCCCCATAGGTGGCGCAGCGCTTGCACCGTCGCCGAGACCGGATTCCAGTCCGCGATGTTCTGCAGCCACTGCGGCGACAGGGTCCGGGCCGGCACGAAGGCGTTGGACAGGAAGGTCAGCGGGAAGATCCAGATGAAGCCGATGGTGTTGGCGGCCTCGACGGTGCGCACCGACAGGCCGACCACGGCGCCGATCCAGCTCATCGCGTAGGCGAACAGCATCAGCAGCGCGAAGCCGGCCACCGCCTTGAGGAACCCGTCGTGGATGCGCCAGCCCACCAGCAGGCCGCAGATCGCCATCACCAGCAGCACGAACAGGTTCTGCAGCCAGTCGGCGGTGGTGCGCCCGGCCAGCACCGCCGAGCGCGAGATCGGCAGCGAGCGGAACCGGTCGATCAGACCCTTGTGCAGGTCGTCGGCCAGGCCCACGGAGGTGGTGGCGGCGGTGAAGGCCAGGGTCTGCACGAAGATGCCGGGCAGCAGGAACTCGCGATAGGCGGTCTTGCCCTCGGCGCCGGGCACCGGGATCGCGCCGCCGAACACGAAGGCGAACAGCAGCACGAACATGATCGGCTGGATCGAGGAGAAGACCACCATCTCCGGGATCCGGGTCATGCGGCGCAGATTGCGAAGGGTCACGACCCAGGCATCGTGCAGCGCGGTGGTCAGGCCGCCGCCCCCGGTCGGGGCCGCCGGGGCCAGGGTGTCCGAGGTCATCGTGCCGCCTCCTGCCGGGTGGGGCCGGCTGATCCGCCGGTACTGCCGGTGCCGCCGGTACTGCTTGTGCCGCCCGATCCGGCGGCACCGCCTGGTCCGCCGGTGCCGCCCGGTCCGCCCGGTCCGCCCGGCCGCTCCGGGCCGCCGGTGCCGCCGCCCTCGCCGCCCTCGCCGCCGTTCTCGCCCTCGTCCTCCGCGGGCCGCCCGGTCAGCTGCAGGAACACGTCGTCCAGCGTCGGGCGGCGCAGCGCCACGTCGTCGATCTTGATCCCGACCGCGTCCAGCCGCCGGATCGCCTCGACCAGCAGCTGCGCGCCGCCGGCCACCGGCAGCAGCACCTCGCGGGTCTGCTGGTGCACCCGGGCCTCGCCGGTCCCCATCCGGCCGAGCAGCTCGGCGGCCTCGGCCAGCCGGTCCCGGTCGGAGACCACGATCTGCAGCCGCTCCCCGCCGATCTGGGCCTTGAGCTGGTCGGCGGTGCCGCGGGCGATGACCTTGCCGTGGTCCACCACCGCGATGGTGTCGGCGAGCCGGTCGGCCTCCTCCAGGTACTGGGTGGTGAGCAGCAGCGTGGTGCCGCCGCGCACCAGCCCGGCGATCACGTCCCACATCGCGATCCGGGTCCGCGGGTCCAGCCCGGTGGTGGGTTCGTCCAGGAAGATCACCGGCGGCTTCACGACCAGCGCGGCGGCCAGGTCCAGGCGCCGCCGCATGCCGCCGGAATAGGTCTTGGACGGCCGGTCGGCGGCGTCGGTGAGGGTGAACTCCTCCAGCAGCTCCCCGGCCCGCTTCCCGGCCGCGGCCTTGCCCATGTGGTACAGCCGCCCGACCATCACCAGGTTCTCCCGGCCGGTCAGGTTCTCGTCGACGGCCGCGTACTGCCCGGACAGCCCGATCAGCCGCCGCACCTGGTTCGGCTTGTGCGCCACGTCCAGCCCGAGCACCGTGGCCCGGCCGGAGTCCGGCCGCAGCAGCGTGGTCAGCACCCGCACCGCCGTGGTCTTGCCCGCGCCGTTCGGACCCAGCAGGCCCAGGATCGTGCCCTCGGGCACGGCCAGGCTCACGCCGTCGAGGGCGCGCACCTCCTTGGCCTTCTTGGTGCCGCCGTAGATCTTGACCAGATCCTCGGCCTCGATGGCTGCCATGGTCCCGACGCTAATTCAGACCGCCGGAGGGCGGGCGGCGGGCGGTGCCCGGCAGTAGGCCGAACGGGTTCGGCCGGTACTGGTCGGCCAGTAGTGGTCGGCCAGTACTAGTACGACGTCGGCTCCGGCTGGTATCCCGCCGCCCGCAGCCGCGAGATCAGCGTCTCGGCGTGCGCGATCCCCCGGGTCTCCAGTTGCAGCGCCACCTCGACCTCGCCGAACGCCAGCGAGGGCCGGGTCCACAGGTGCTCGATGTCCATCACGTTGGCGTCGGCCTCGCCGAGCTCGGCGAGCAGCTCGGCCAGCGCGCCGGGACGGTCCGGGATGCGCAGGCGCATCGCCAGGAAGCGGCCGGCCGCGACCAGGCCGTGCCGGATCATGCGCATCATCAGCAGCGGGTCGATGTTGCCGCCGGAGAGCACGGCCACGGTCGGGGCGTCGAAGAAGTGCGGGTCGTCCATGATCGCCGCCACGCCGGCGGCGCCGGCCGGCTCGACCACCATCTTGGCCCGCTCCAACAGCAGCAGCATGGCCTTGGACAGCGACTCCTCGGAGACCACCCGGACCTCGTCGGCGGCGTGCGCGATGAGCTCGAACGGCACGTCGCCGGGGCGCCCGACGGCGATGCCGTCGGCCATCGTGGACATCCCGGCCAGCTGCACCGGCTCCCCGGCGGCCAGCGAAGGCGGGTAGGCCGCGGCGCCGGCCGCCTGGACGCCGATCACCCGCACGTCCGGCCGCTTGGCCTTGACCGCCACCGTGATCCCGGCCAGCAGCCCGCCGCCGCCGGTGGCGACCACGATGGTGCCGACCTCCGGGCACTGCTCGATGATCTCCAGGCCGACGGTGCCCTGGCCGGCGATCACGTCCGGGTGGTCGAACGGGTGGATGAAGGTGGCGCCGGTCTCGGCGGCGAAGGCCCGGGCGGCGACCAGCGCCTCGTCCACGGTGCGGCCGGCGAAGCGCACGTGCGCGCCGTAGGCCTCGGTCGCGGCGACCTTGGGCAGCGGCGCGCCCTCGGGCATGAACACCGTCGACTTGCTGTCCAGCAGCGACGCCGCGAGCGCCACGCCCTGCGCGTGGTTGCCGGCGCTGGCCGCCACCACGCCGTGGGCGCGCTCGGCCGGGTCCAGGTTGGCGATGCGGACGTAGGCCCCGCGGATCTTGAAGGACCCGGTGCGCTGAAGGTTCTCGCACTTGAACTGCACCGGCCCGCGGACCTTCTCCGACAGGGTGCGGGAGCCTTCCAGCGGGGTCCTGCGGGCCACGTCGGCCAGCTGTTCGCGGGCCCGCTCCACATCGTCCAAGGTCACGGTCGCCATTGACATGACCCCAGTCTCGCAGGTCACCGGACGTCCCACGAGTCGCGTTCCGGAACTAGTTGCATGACACATGCATCTAGGCGTATGCTTGCAGCAACCAAGTATCCGGCACCGCGATCAGGAGAGAAGAAGCGACCGATGAGCGGCGACCAGCGTCCCGGCGAGCGCCTGAGCGACGAGGAGTACACCGAGCTCGGAAAGACCGTCGGCATGCTGTTTCGGGGCGTCATGCGCTCCCGCAAGGAGCCCGAGGGCGGCCAGATCGCGGTGCTGATGATGCTGCACAAGTGCGGTCCGACCCGGTCCAGCGACCTGGCCAAGGAGCTGTTCCTGGACCAGTCGACGGTCTCGCGCCACGTGGCGCACCTGGAGGCCGACGGCCTGATCGAGAAGGTGGCCGACCCCAACGACCGGCGGGCGACCCAGCTGCACCTGACCGAGCTGGGCCACAAGCACGTCAAGGACTTCTGGCAAAAGCGCATCGACTCGATGCGCGAGGGCTTCGGGCACTGGGACCCGGAGGACCTGCGGACGCTGTCCCGGCTGATGTCCCGGTACGTCGAGGACTTCAGCGCGATGATCGCGAAAAACATCGAGGCGAAGAACGGCCCCACAACGGAAGACGGAAGTAGCGCATGAGTGAGACCACCGGAACCACCCCCGAAGCGATAGCGAGCCCTCAGGCACCACAGGTGGCCGAGGGCTCCACCATGACCCACAAGCAGATCCTGGTGGTCTTCGGCTCCCTGATGCTGGGCCTGCTGCTGGCCTCGCTGGACAACACGATCGTCGGCACGGCGATCCGCACCATCATCGGCGACATCGGCGGCAAGGACGGCCTGGCCCGGATGCCGTGGGTGACCACCGCCTACGTGCTCGCCTCGACCGCGGCCACGCCGATCTACGGCAAGCTGTCGGACCTGTTCGGCCGCAAGCCGCTCTACATGACCGCGATCGGGCTGTTCCTGCTCGGCTCGTTCCTGTCCGGCTTCTCGCAGAACCTGGACGAGCTGATCGCCTTCCGGGCGTTGCAGGGCCTGGGCGCCGGCGGCATCCTGGGCCTGACCTTCGCCATCGTCGGCGACGTGGTCCCGCCCCGGGAGCGCGGCAAGTACCAGGGCCTGTTCGGCGGCGTGTTCATGCTGGCGATGGTGGCCGGCCCGCTGCTCGGCGGGATCTTCACCGAGCACAGCTCGATCATGGGCGTCACCGGCTGGCGCTGGGTGTTCTACGTGAACCTGCCGATCGGGATCATCGCGCTGTTCGTCATCAGCGCCGTGCTGCACCTGCCCAAGCGGCGGGTCAAGGCGGCCATCGACTACATCGGCGCGACGCTGGTCGTGGCCGGCGTGGTGGCCCTGCTGCTGGCGGCGCAGATGGGCGGCCAGCAGTACGCCTGGAGCTCCCCGGTGATCATCGGCCTGGCCGTCGGCGGCCTGGTGGTGCTGGCGCTGTTCGTGCTCTGGGAGCTGCGCACGCCCGAGCCGATCCTGCCGATGCGGCTGTTCCGCGGCTCGGTGTTCCGGATCTCGAACATCATGGGCTTCCTCATCGGCATGGTGATGATGGGCGCGATGATGTACATCCCGTTCTACTTCCAGGTGGTGGACGGCGACAGCCCGACCAAGGCCGGACTGCGGATGCTGCCGATGATGGTCGGCCTGCTGACCACCTCGATCAGCTCCGGGCGGATCATCAGCAGGACCGGGCGCTACCGGTTCTTCCCGATCGTCGGGATCGCGGTCACCACGGTCGGCCTGGGCCTGATGACCACCATGGACGAGAACACGGACACGCTGCTCAGCTCGCTGTTCATGTTCATCGTCGGCCTGGGCCTGGGCGCCACGATGCAGGTGCTGATCCTGGCGGTGCAGAACGCGGTCGAGATGAAGGACATGGGCGTGGCGACCACCTCCTCCACCTTCTTCCGGTCGCTGGGCCAGACCTTCGGCGCGGCGGTCATGGGCGCGATCCTGACCAACCAGCTGACCAGCCACCTGCGGTCCAACGCGGGGAACGGGCCGGGCATGGCCACCGTGCGCGACCACGGCATGGAGGTCCTGCAGAGCCAGGACGCGATGAGCAGGCTGCCGGCCGGCATGCAGCACATGCTGGTGCACTCGTTCACGCAGGCGCTGTCCACGGTGTTCCTGGTGGGCGCGGGTCTGGGCCTGCTGGCCTTCGGGGCCAGCTGGTTCCTGAAGGAGCACCGGCTGCGGTCGATGGCTCCGACGCCGGCCGCGCGGCCGGAGGGCGTGGACGTGGAGGCGCCGGCGCTGGCGCACTGAGCGGGGCCGGGTAGGTACCGGCAAGGATTAAAAGGAATTCACACGGCTGCGGCCGCCCGGGAGGTCCCGGGCGGCCGCAGCCGTTCTGTGTGCGGGAGCCGGCGCTCGGCCGGCTCGGCTTTCTGCGGATTCGGTCTTCCAGGGACTCAGCCTTTTGCCGGGCTCAGTCTTTGGGCGGACTCAGGCTTTTGCCGGGCTCAGCCTTCGGGCGAACTCAGCCTTCGAGTGAACTCAGTCCTCGGCGGACTCGACGCCGGAGACCTCGCGGCCGCCGCGGAACACCAGGACCAGGCCGCGCTCAAGGTCCCAGTCGCAGGTACAGGTCACCGAGACGCACACCTCCTGGTCGCCGTCGGCCTCGCGGGCGACGGTCGCCTCCACGCCGAGCTCGACGTACTCCCAGACGGCGTCCGGACCGGCGATCGCGACGATCTCGGCGGGACCGGCGTCCGGTTCGAGGCCGGGGACGGCCAGGCCGTCCGGGTCGTCGGCGGCGTCGTCGGCGCCGGCGTCCGGATCGGCGTCCGGATCCGCGTCCGGGTCGGCATCGGCGGGCTCGCCGACGCCGGCCGCCTCGAACGCCGCGCGCGCCTGCTCGTAATGCGCGAACACGGCTCTCGACGCGGCTTTGAGGGCGGAGTCGTCGAGGCCCAGGAAGGCCTCGATCGCGTCGTGGAAGTCTTCGGGGTCGTCGTCATCGTCGTAGCCCTCGACGAAGAACTCGACTTCGTTGTAGTCCAGCACCGGCACCGTGACCGGGTGGCTGATGTAGGTTTCGTCGTCGGCCTCGACGGGGCCCAGACCGGGGATCTCCATGGCGCGACGATATCCAAACGGCGACGGCGGAGACCAACCTGTCGCCGATGGCTGAGATGTCGGCCGCGCCGCGGGATCCGCCTTCTGCGTTCCTCAGTCCACCCGATCGGCCGACCAGTAGGCGTCGCCGCGCAGGATCAGCGCCGCCGCGCCGACCAGCCCGGCGTCCTGGCCCAGATCGGCCGGGACCACCTTCAGGTTCTTGGTGAAGTCCAGCCGGGCGTGCCGGTACAGCGCCGAGCGCAGCGGCTCGAACAACAGGTCCCCGGCCTGCACGATGCCGCCGCCGATGGTGACCAGCTCCAGGTCGCACAGCGCGGCGGCGCCGGCGATGGCCACGCCCAGGGCGGTGCCGGCGCGGGTGAAGGCGGCCTGCGCGATGCCGTCGCCGGACCGGGCGTCCTCGGTGAGGTCCTTGCCGGTGCGGCTGTCCTGGCCGGCGCGCCAGCCCTGGGCCGCGGCCCACGCCGCCATCCGCGGGCCGCTGGCGACCGCCTCCAGACAGCCGGTGCCGCCGCAGGCGCAGGGCGTCTCCTGGTCCACGACGACGTGCCCGATGTGCCCGGCGTTGCCCTTCGCGCCGTCGATCAGCCGGTCGCCGAGGATCAGGCCGCCGCCGACCCCGGTGGAGACCACCATGCCGAGCATGTTCCCGGTGCCGCGCCCGGCGCCCTGCCAGTGCTCGGCGGCGGCCAGGCAGATGGCGTCGTTGTGCAGCCGCACCTCGCGCCGGAAGTCGGCCTCCAGCCGCCAGCGCAGCGGGAAGCCGCGCCAGCCGGGGATGTTCAGCGGCGAGACCTCGCCGGCCGGCCAGCGCATCGGGCCGCCGCAGCCGACGCCGACGGCCCGGTAGCCGTCCCGGCCGTAGGGCAGGTGGTCGACGGCGTCGAGCAGGGCCGCGTACAGCGCCTCGCCGTCCGCGCCGGCCCCGGAGGGCGTGGGGACCCGGTAGGAGGCGAGCACCTCCCCGGTGCCGTCCACCGCCCCGACCGCCATCTTCGTGCCGCCGATGTCGATAGCCAGGACCGGGGGCTGCGGAGTCGCCGCGGCGTCCGGGGCAGCGCCCCCGGAGGTGTCTGTCACCGTCATGGCAGACACCTTAGGGGGTGCCGAATCAGCTTCCGGAGAAGCTCAGGAGATACGTCACCTGCTGCTGCAACGCCTGCGCGGTGGCGGGGGTGATGACGCCCTGGGTCTGCTCGGCGGAGATCAGGCCGTTGAGGGCGGCCACGGCCTGGTTGTAGGCGTTCGACCCGGCCGGCGCCGCCTTGATCCGGGAGAGTCCCTGGTTCAGCGCACCCGCCGCCGTGGTGTCCTTGACCTGGTTCTTGATGATGTCCGAGGTCTGCGACTCGGCCTGCTGCGGGCTGGTCGGCGCGACCGCCGCCGGGGTGGTGGGGACGCCGCCGGGGGCGTTCGGCGAGCTGGGCGCGCCGGGGGTGCTGGGGGCCGTGGTCGGGCCGCCGGTGGGACCGCCGGTCGGGCCGCCGGTGGAACTGCCCGTCGACCCGCCTGTCGAACCGGCGGAGGACGCCGAGGCGCCGGGCGACTCGGTGCTGCCGGGCGTGGACGGCGCGCCGGCCGTCGAGCCGGCGGTGTCGGTGGCGCTCGAGGCGCTGGCGCCGGACGTCGCGGTGTCGGTCGCGGAACTGGCGGTGGAGGTGGCGGTCGCGGCGGCGGTGTCGCTCGGGCTGATCGATCCCGCCGCGCTGGACGCGGCGGCCCCGACCGTCGTGTCGGACGCGCTCGCGTTCGCCCCCGCCGTGCTGGCGCCGGCCTGGGTGTTGGACGCGTTGGGGCTCGCGATGCCGGTCGAGGAGTGGCTGGAGCCGTGGACGCCGTAGCCGATCCCGATGCCGATCGCGACGCCGAGGACCGCGCTGCCGGAGGCGACCAGCCAGGGCTTGGGCTTGGGCGACGGGGCCGAGTGCGAAGGGCCGGTCGGGGAGGTGGGCGTCGTGGGCGGGGCGGCGGCAGCAGTGGCGGTCGCGACGGAGCCGGACTGCGCGGGCAGCTGCTGCGTGGTGGCGCCGGCATTGGCCGCCGAGGCGGCGGAAGCGGCGTTGGCGGCGTTGGCCGCGGCTTCGGCGAGCGCCGCGGCGACCGCGACCCCGACAGCCGCTTCGATGGCCTTGGCCTCGTGCCGCTCGGCAGCGAGGGTGGCCGTCCGCGTGGCCTCGGTCCGCGCGTTGGCGACCTCGATGCGGTGGCGCTCCTCGGCGGCGGTCATCTCGGTGCGAAGACGCTCCTCGACCTCGGTGACCGCGAGGGCGATGGCCGCGGTGCTCGCGACAGCGAGGGCTTCCTCGCCGGCCGCCGCGTGCTCAGCACGTTGAGCCGCCAGCTCCGCGTTGTGACGCTCCGCAGCGGCTGCGAGCTCGGCGCGGTGCCGCTCCTCGACCTCAGCAACCGCCAGGGCAACTGCTGCGCCACTCGCCGCAGCGAGCGCCTCCTCACCGGCCGAGGCATGCTCAGCGCGTTGAGCTGCCAGCTCGGCGCGGTGCCGCTCCTCGACCTCAGCGACCGCCAGGGCAACTGCCGCGCCACTCGCCGCAGCGAGGGCTTCCTCGCCGGCCGAGGCGTGCTCAGCCCGCTGCGATTCCAGCTCGGCCCGATGCCGTTCCTCAAGCTCCGCGGTCGCCGCCGCCACAGCCGCCAGGCTCGCCACAGCTATGGCTTCCTCGCGAGCTGCCGAATGCCGCTCCTCCAGCTCCGCGGTCGCCGCCCCCAGCTCGGCGCGGTGCCGCTCCTCGGCCTCCGCGACCGCCAGTGCGACAGCCGCACCGGCCGCCGCCGCCAGCGCCTCTTCGCCGACCGAGGCGTGCTCGGCCCGCGTCGACTCCAGCTCCGTGCGGTGCCGCTCCTCGATCTCCGCGATCGCGGCCGCGACAGCCGCGGCGCTCGCAGCCGCTATCGCTTCCTCGCTGGCGACCGCGTGCCGTTCCTCGACCGCGGTCAGCTCGGCCCGGTGCCGTTCCTCGAACTCGGCCACCGCCAGGGCCACCGCCGCGGCACTCGCCGCAGCGACCGCCTCCTCGCCGACCGAGGCGTGCGCGACCCGCGTGGACTCCAGCTCCGCGGTGTGCCGCTCCTCCACCTCGGCGAGCGCCAGCACCACCGCCGCTTCCGACGCCGCCAGGATCGCGGCCTCGTTCGCCAGCGCGTGCGCCGCCTCGGCCTCGGCCAGGGCCTGCGTCACCGCGGCGGCGATGGCGGCCTCGGTCAGGGCGGCGGTCGTCGCCTGGTGCTCGGACAGCGCCGAGGCGACCGCCGATTCGCGCTCGGCGGAATGCCGTTCGTCGGCCTCGGCCAGGGCCACGGCGATCGCCGCCGCGCTGGCCAGGGCGACCGCTTCCTCGTCGACGCGGCTGTGCGTCGCCTCCGCCTCGGCGAGCGCCGCCGCCACCGCGGCCGCGGTCGCCAGCGCCACCGCTTCCTCGGTCGCGGCCGACGCGCGCAGGTCCGCTTCGGCGAGCGCCGCCAGGACGGCGGTCTCGCGCGCGGCCTCGCACTCGGCGAGGGTGATCATGCCCTTCGTCGGCAGGCCCGCGGTCGGGCTCACGGAGGGCGACCAGGTGCCGGAGTCGGCGTCCTCGACGCTCGCGCCCAGCGACTCGCCGGCCGCCTCCGCCGCCAGGGCGAGGGCCGCGGTCGCGGCGGCGGCGCGCTCGGCGACGATCACCGGGACGGGCAGCGCGGCCACGGTCTCGGCCCGGCCGCGCAGCACCGCGACCACCTCGGACATCGACGGCCGGACGTCGACCTCGCCGGACATGCAGCCGGCGAACAGCACCGCGAGCTCGGAGCCCTCGCCGAAGTACTCGGTGATGCGGCCGATGGCGATCTCGCGGCGGAAGGCCAGCAGGGCTATGAGTTCCTCGATGCTGCCGCCCACGGCCACGCCGCCGTGGACCCCGCCGGCCGCTTCGAGGCGGGCCCGGTGCAGGTCCTCGCGGACGATCTCCCAGCCGAAGATGCAGACGTAGAGCAGCCACGACAGCGCGTACACGTCGTCGGCCGTGGACGCCGCCGCGCCGCCGAGGCGGGCCGAGGTCACGAAGCCGGACTCGGCCTCGCCCCGCAGCGTCGCGGAGTCGCCTTCGAAGGCCAGGCCCAGGGCCAGGTCGACGAAGACGCTGCCCTTGCTGCCCAGCCACACCGAGTCGGTGTGCAGCCAGCCGTGCACCAGGCCGGCGGCGTGGACGGTCTCGAAGACCTCGGCGACGCTCAGCGCGACCGTGACCAGTTCCGTCGACGACAGCGCGCCCTTCATCAGGTGCGCGGTCAGCGAGGAGCCCTTGTCCTGGTCGTAGACCGCGAACTCGATGTAGCTGTCGCTCTTGTGGATCAGTTTGTGGGAGTGCGAGTCGTGGTCGGTGACGACCCGGTCCTCGTGCGCGATCCGCTTCTGCCCGGCCTCGCGCACCACGGCGATGGCCGGGTGCTGCACACGGGTCAGCGAGGAGACGGCGTTCTCCAGGCCGCCGGTCGCCGAGACCTGGATCCACACCCGGCGACGGCGCACCGAGTCGGAGGCGAGCCAGAGCTCACCGATCCCGCGGTGCCACAAACGCCGCGAAAGGGTGTAGCGACCTGCGAGGACGATGCCCGCGGAGACTCCCGATATTCCTGCCACGGCGGCTAATTGTGCACGGCGCCGATCCCCTTGCACAGCGGGTGTACCCCGCCAGGATACGTATTTTCGTCTAGTCCCCCCGGTCGTTCACCGGACCGTCTCTCACCTGCGCTCCGTCGCTATCACCACCGCCACCCCGAGCACGACGATCACGCCGCCGACCACCACCGCGAGCGTGATCGACTCGCCGAGGAACAGGGCGCCGAGAGCCACCGCGACGACCGGGTTCACATATGCATATGTTGAGACCAGGGATATCGGGGCGTTGTTAAGCAGCCATACATATGAGGAAAACGCAACAAGCGAGCCGGCCGCGACGAGATACAGCGTCGCCCACGCCGACGTCCCGGTGATCGCCGCCGGATCGAAGCTCTCGCCGTGCAGCGCCGCCGCGACCGCGCAGCCGAGGCCGCCGAACACCATCTGATAGGCGGAGGCGACGAAGGGGTCCTTCGGAGGGGTCAGCCAGGTCTTCGACGCCACCGAGCCGAGCGCCCAGCTGACCGAGGCCACGACCACCAGCGCCACGCCGAGGAAGTAGTTGTGCGCGACGCCGCCGCCGGGGCGCATCAGCACCACCAGGCCGACGAAGCCGATCAGCACGCCGAGCAGCGTCCAGCGGTTCGGCCGGTCCTTGGCGACCACGCGCCACACCACGATCCACAGCGGGACCGAGGCCACCAGCAGCGCCGACATGCCGGTGGGGATGTACTGCTCGGACAGGACCACGCCGCCGTTGCCGCCGAGCAGGAGCAGGACGCCGATCGCGGCGGCGGACAGGAGCTGGGCGCGGGAGACGCGCAGGGCGGACGGGCCGCGGCGGATCGCGATGAAGGCGGCGAGGATCAGGCCGGCGAGGGTGAAGCGGAGGCCGGCGGAGGAGAGGGGCGGGATCGATTCGATCGCGTAGCGGATCGCGAGGTAGGTCGATCCCCAGACGAAGTAGACGGCGACGAGGGCGGTCCAGGCGGCGGAGGACATGCGGGGGGTGGTGGGGGCTTCGCGGGCCTCGGGGACTTTGGGGGCCTCGGCTGCCCCGGAAACTTCGACTGCCTCGGGGACCTTGGGGACCTCGGGGACCTCGGACGCGGCCAGTGCCGCGGCCGCCGGTGCCTCGTCCGCCGGGGTCGTCGCCTCATCCGTCGGGGTCGTCCCGAATCGCCCCTCGCTCGCGGCAAGTGTCATAGCCCTGATCCCTCCGCGCCCCTGACGTTATGCTGCCAGGCTGGGGGATCGGCGGCGTCAAGAACAAGGGCCACTCCATCGGGAGTGGCCCTTGCCGGCGAGGTCAGGTCTCAGCCGAGCGCGCGCAGCAGGTCCGCGAGCAGGTCGTCCACCGACTCGATGCCCACCGACAGCCGCACCAGGTCGTTCGGGACCTCCAGCGGCGAGCCGGCGGCGCTGGCGTGCGTCATCCGGCCCGGGTGCTCGATCAGCGACTCGACGCCGCCGAGCGACTCGCCGAGCGTGAACAGCTCGGTGCGCCCGCACAGGTCGACCGCCTCCTGCTCGCCGCCGGCCACCCGGAACGAGATCATGCCGCCGAAGCCGGACATCTGCTTGGCCGCGACCTCGTGACCGGGATCGGTCTCCAGGCCGGGGTAGTGCACCGCGGTCACCTTCGGATGCGCGACCAGGGCCTCGGCGATGCGCTGCGCGTTGGAGCAGTGCCGGTCCATCCGCACCGCCAGGGTCTTCACCCCGCGCAGCACCAGCCAGGCGTCGAAGGGCCCGGCGACGGCGCCCATCGCGTTCTGGTGGTAGGCCAGCTGCCCACCGAGCTCCTCGTCGGCCACCACCAGCGCGCCCCCGACGACGTCGGAGTGGCCGCCCATGTACTTGGTGGTGGAGTGCACCACCACGTCGGCGCCGAGCGCCAACGGCTGCTGGAGGTAAGGGGTGGCGAAGGTGTTGTCCACGACCAGCAACGAGCCGGTCTCATGAGCGATCACCGCCAGCCCGGCGATGTCCGCGATGCCGAGCAGCGGATTGGAGGGAGTCTCGACCCAGATCGCCTTGGTCTTGCCCGGCACCACAGCCGCGCGCACCGCCGCCGGATCCGACATGTCGGCCGCGGTCCACCCGAGGCCCCAACGCGAGAGCACCTTGGAGAACAGACGGAACGTGCCGCCATACGCGTCGGCCGGGATGACGACGTGATCGCCGGGAATGCAGACGGTCCGCAGCAGACAGTCCTCCGCGGCCAGCCCCGAAGCGAAGGCCAGACCGGTGCGACCACCCTCGATCGCGGCCAAGCAGTCCTCCAGCGCCTTGCGAGTGGGGTTGGCGCTGCGGGAGTACTCGTAACCGTTGCGCAGGCCGCCGACACCGTCCTGCTTGTAGGTCGAGACCTGGTAGATCGGAGGGACGACGGCGCCGGTCAGCGGGTCCGGGTCCTGGCCGGCGTGGATGGCCAGGGTCTCGAAGGCGGCGTGGGCGTGGGCGTCAGATGCGGACATGGTGTTTAGGTTACGCGTTCGGTGCCGGGCGGCCGGGGGTGGAGGTGGTGGGGCGGGGTGGCGTCGGTGCAGTGGGGGGTGGTGGGGAGACGGAGATGGCAACCGTGGGGGTGGGGGCGGCGATGGTGGGAGCGGCGGCAGCAGCAGCGGTAGCGGCGGTGGCGGCTACTTCCGCGCCAGGGCTCTCGCTCAGGCTCTCGCTCATGCCCTGGCCCGAACTCTTCGCGGCTTCAGCCATCCGGCGTAACCGCCGCCGCTCCACCAACCGCCCACGCTGCCGCACGACATAAAGCAGCACCACCGCCCCGACCACGATCACCGAGATGAACATCAGTATCAGCGTCTGCCACGACCCGATCTCATTCCGCGCGTGATGCACCCCGGCCGTGCCTATGTCCACCGGCCCACTGGGCACGCCCGGGTCATCGTCGTCCACGAACGCACCCATCACCCGCACCGCGAGCGAACCCATCACGCCTCCTGAGCCCCAGTCTCATCATCCGAAAAGGACAATACCGATCTTTCGCTCATTCGCACCCTGGCCGCGTCCCACGGTGTGAAGCGACGAGAATGCACGCGGACAACACCGCCTACAGGGAGCCGTCCGGCACACCATGACCACCGCCCAAGACCTCTTCCGAACGCTGATCCACCACAACCTCGCGCCCCGACTACGCGCCCTCGGCTGGCAGGGCAGCGGCCAGAGGTACCTGCTCCCCGATCCCCGCTCGTGGGCGCAGATGGGCTTCCAGCGCTCGCGCAGCAATACCGCCGCCTCGGTCCGCTTCACCGTCAACATCTCGGTCATCGGCAAAGCGGCCTGGGCCGAGTTTCGGAGCGAGCAGCCCGACATGCCGCTCCGCCCCCGGCCCGGCGCGCATTACTGGCCGTCCTCGTTCCACTGCAAGCGGATCGGGGATCTGATGCCCGCGGACGAGGACATCTGGTGGGAGCTGGCCGCCGGTCACTCGACCGAGGACGTCAGCCGGGTCGCCGACGGCGTCTACGCCGCCATCGCCGAGTACGCCATGCCTGCGGTCCAGCGGATGCTGGCGCAGGCCGGCGTGGCGGTGGTCACCGGCCCGGACGCAGGTCCGGTTACTGGCCCTGGGCAGCCTTGATCCGCTGCACCTGGAGCTGACCCAAGTGGGCCAGGGTCGCGCCCATCTGCTGGAGGGTCGTGGTGTCGGTCGTCATCGGCCCGACCAAGGCGATCTCGCTGATCGTGGAGCCGACCTGGTCGACCTCGACCGCCGCCAGGAGCTGGTTGCCGCCGATGGTCATGGTGTTGACGTAGCCGACCTGGCCGTCCTTGATCAGCTGCGGGATGGGGTCGAACGCCATCTGCACCTGGTCGGAGTCGTCGGCCATGGTCAGGGACTTGCAGGCGTGGAGGCCCGCGGTCACGTCGGCGATCATCGCGGCGGCCTTGTCGGGCGAGGGCATGACGGCGATCGAGTCGCGGATGACGTGGTTCTCGGCCTTCTTGTCCAGCTGGCGGTCGGCCTCGGCGACGGTGCCGTACTTCGTGGACAGCGCGTCCTGCGCGTCGATGAACGCCTGGCAGGCGGCGCCGCCGACGGTCACCTTCTCCGGGGTGTCGGTGGTCGACGTCTCGTCCCGGGCGGCGTCGAACGTGTAGCCGGGATCGTCCTTGTCGGTCAGCAGGAGCGGCTTGAGCTGGGCCGCCGTCAGTGTGCTGCCGCTGCCGCCGGTGGCGCCGCTGGAGGACGCGCCGGACGCCGCCGTGCTGGGCTTGCTGCTGGACTTGCCCGAAGCGCTCGACTTGCCGGACGAGCTCGACGTGCCCGAGGCGTCGGCGCCGACCGCCGCGTCGGAGTCGGCCACCGTGGCGGTGGGCACTCCCGTCGACAGCCCCGGCTTGCCCTTGCCGCCCGCCGCCTTCGATCCGCCCACACTGCCGGAAGTGCTACATGCCGTCGCAGTCAGAACAGCCGCGACGACGGCTGATATCGCGACGCTTTTAACCCCGTAGTGCATGTTAGTTCCCATATTTCCACCCGAAGGGAAGCACTGCGCCCTGGATCCCCGAAGTGCAGCGCATTGACCAAACGTTTGAAAGATAGCAGCGGGCGCCAACGGCCATCCGGGCCGCCTTGCCATTCGGGATAACGCTCAGAACAACGTCGGCGGCTCGGCCGGAATCGGCTCGGGCAGCACATCCAGTTCCGGCACCCGGCTCCGGACATCGTCGTGAAAGCGCCGCGCCAGGACCGGCGCCTCGTCGTTGTCGGGCGTATGGATGAACACTGTCGGCGAGCGGCCTTCGCGAAGCCAGTCCGCGGTGATGTCGGCCCACGGCTGCCAGCCCTCGGCCGTCTGCTCGGAGTCGTCGCGGCCGATATAGCGGACGACAGGAAAGCGAGTCAGTGCACGAGTACGGCGCGGAAGACGCGGCTTCTTGGTCCAGGCTTCGCGTTCGGCATCGGTGGACGGCGGCGTTTCGTAGAGCACCTGGGTGTCGAAAGGAACCCATTCGGCGTCGGCCTCGGTCAGAAGCTTCTCCAGGCGTTGTTCGGCGGCCGGGTCCTCGAAGAAGGCGGGATGCCGGACTTCGACGGCGTAGCGGTAGTTCTGCGGGACGCGGCTGAGGAAGGCAGCCAGCGTCGGCAGGTCCCCGGGGCCGAAGGAGGCCGGGAGCTGGATCCACAGCGCCGCATTACGGCCGAGAGGTTCGATAGCGGTGAAGAAGACGTGGAGTGGTCCGCCCGCGGTGAAGACCTCGGCGGAGAGGCGGCGTTCGTGAGTGACCGGCTTCGGAAGCTTGAGCAAGAAGCGGAAGTCCTCGGGTGCCTGCGCGGCCCAGGATTCGGCGGTCTCGCGGGACGGCGTCGCATAGAACGTGGTGTTGCCTTCGACCGCGTTGCACCACGTCGCATACGCGCGCAGGCGCTCACGCGGCGGAAGCGGATGTGGCACCAGACGCCCCTGCCAGGACGCGTAGGTCCACATCGCGCAGCCGACGTGGAGTTTCATGTCTCCGAGCCTAGTGTCCGAAACAGCCGGTGTTTGGAGAGCAGCCA
The DNA here is from genome assembly GCF_039531695.1 of Catenulispora yoronensis. Taxonomy (NCBI): domain Bacteria; kingdom Bacillati; phylum Actinomycetota; class Actinomycetes; order Catenulisporales; family Catenulisporaceae; genus Catenulispora; species Catenulispora yoronensis. The sequence continues at coordinate 46,533 of NZ_BAAAQN010000068.1, read as the reverse complement.
GGAGCCGGCTATCGCGACGCCGACGAGCGTGCGGAACAGCCACTCCAGGCCGGTCGGGTAGAGCGTGCCGGTCAGGTGTGTCTCGACGAAGCCCTTCGGGATGCCGGGTTCGCCGCCGCGTTCCCGGGCCCAGTTCTCGACGGCCGTCAGCGGGCACGTCAGCTTCAGCCCGAGCATGAGCAGGCACACCCACACGACGGAGGCTACGTGCGCGTACAGCAGCCGCGGCCACCGCAGGCTCAGGAAGCCGCCGACGACCACGAACGCGACGAAGGCGATGTGCACCGCCACCGTGATGTCGGCCAGGAGTCGGTAACCCATGGCGTCCAGCCTGGTTCGCCGGGCCGATGGGCGACAAGCGTGCGGATACTCAATCGGGGACTAAGTATCCTGCGACGCTTGTGGGGCATGCCTGATCTACGACTCCGCTATAACGCCAGCGGCTCAGGCAATGCAGGCTGCGCGGCGCCGGTGACACCGTTCCGCTACGCGTAGTACCGGTGGCCGACCACGTGGCTGCCCTCCATCGACGCGCCGCCGGTACCGACCGCCGAGTCGGCCTGCGAGCCGGACAACGAGCCGGACAGCGGGTCGGGCTGCGAGCCGGACAGCGAGTCGTCGCCAGGGAACGCGCCCGAGCCGCCCGAGTGCTGGAAGCTCGCGCCCGGGAAGGCACCCGGGGCCTGGAGCGCGTCGGCGGGCATCGACCCGTTCTGGTAGTTGTCCATGGCGACCCGGCCCACCTGCTCGAAGAGGTTGGCGGCCGGCGCGGCCGGGTTGTGGAACGCGCCGAGCGGGCCGCCGGCCTGGTCGCTCTGCGGGAGATCGCCACCGGTCAGCCAGGAGCCGCCGGTCGCCATGCCGCCGTCCATGCCCGCCCCGGCCCGCACGGCGTGGCCGTCGCCGAGCCAGGAGGCGGCGTCCATGCTGGCGTCGCTGCGCGGCACGTGCGGACCGGGCGTCCACGCGTCGGCGTCCATGGCCGCGTCGGCGACGGGGACGGCCGGACCGGCCGCCCACTGGTCGGCGTTCAGGCTCAGGTCGGCGGGCGGGGCGGTGGCGCCGGGCACCCACGCTCCGGACTCCGGGGCCGACACCTCGTGGTACGCGCTGTGCGAGCCGCTGCGCCACAGGTCGTCGGCCTTCGGCGCGTGCTGCGGCTCGCTGGTGATGCGGTAGTCCGGCGGCGTGCTCGGGCCGTGCGAGGGGCCGGTCGAGTGCTGGGGCGGATCGGCCGGCTGCTGCGGCGGGTCGACCGGCTGGTGCGGGTCCGCGACCGGCGGGTCCGCGACCGGCGACGGCATGGTGACGCGCGTGACCTGGTCGGGATCGGGATCGGGGTCCGCGGGCGGGAAGGCGTGGTCCGGCGGCGACGACGGATCGCTGGGAACGCTGGGATCTCCGGGGGCGTGCTTCGGCGGACCGTCGTGATCGTGGTGATGGCCGGGGTCACGATCATGGTCACGGTCACCGTCGTGGTCGCGGTCGTGGTCCGGATCCTGGTTCGGATCGCCGTCGTGCTGGCCGGGCTTGTGGTCCGGATCCTGGTTCGGATCGCCATCGTGTTGGCCGGGCTTGTGGTCCGGATCCTGATTCGGATCGCCGTCATGCTGGCCAGGCTTGTGATCCGGATCCTGGTTCGGATCGCCATCGTGCTGACCCGGCTTGTGATCCGGATCCTGGTTCGGATCGCCGTCATGCTGACCCGGCTTGTGATCCGGATCCTGATCCTGATTCGGGTTAGGGTTCGGGTCCGGATTGGGCTTCGGGTCCGGATTCGGCTTCGGATGCGCCGTCGGATCCCCACCCCCGTGGTGATCCCCAGTACCCGGCTTCGGCTGGCGCCGCCGCCCGCCGTCGTCCCCGTCGTGCGGGTGGTGCACCACCGGGTGCAGGACCTGGTACGCCTGGTCCCTCGCGGCCTGCGGGACCCCGTCCAGCCCGACGATGTCGCCCGCGTGGTCGTGGATGTAGCGCTGGCGCGCCGCGTCGTCGAGGCCGTTCCACCACAGCGTCACGTCCTGGGGCTTCGAGCCGGCCGGGGGCATGCCGGCGGTCTCGACGTCCTGTCCGGCCGCCGGGTCCAGGATCAGCTGCGCGGGGTCGCCGCCGGCGTTCTTGAAGCGCTCGTCGAAGGTGGTGCCCGCGGTCGAGGAGCCGGGGCCGGTGATCTTCGACAGCGCCGCCGCCAGGTGCGCGGCGTCCTCCAGGGCCTGGTGGCAGGCGTTCGCCGCGTTGGTGTTGTCGGTCTGCGCCTGGAGGGCCGCGGTGCGGGCGGCTATCAGCGCCCGCTGCTCCGGTGCCCACGCGTACGGGCCGACGAACTCCGTCGGCTGGTGTCCGGGCGCCGCGAGCTGGGAGCCGGGGGCGTTCTTCTGCTGCTGGAGCATCAGGTCGCGGCCGAGCTTGTCGACCCAGCGTTGGTACTCGCCGTCGTCCATCTTGTGGCAGGGCGGCCCGTCGCCCAGGCAGTTGTACTTGCCGTAGGCGCTGACGCCCTGGCCGACCGCCGTCGCCGACTTGGAGCGCGCGTCGCCCAGCGACTTCTGGTACGCCGTCAGCGCCGAGGCCGCGTCCTCGTAGGACTGCCGCAGCTTCTGCAAGTGGTCCGGCAGCGGCTCGCAGGCCGCGCGGAACGCGTCGCCGGAGGCACCCATCCAGCCGTTCAGCGCCCGGTCGGCGAGCAGCCCCACCACACCGCTGCGGGCCCGGTCGGCGTCGTCGGCCAGGCTGTGCATGCGCGAGATGAGGTAGTCCAGCTTCGCCGGATCCCCGGGCACCGGATCGGTGTCCAGCCCGAGCAGCGTCCACTGGTTGTTGCGTGGTGCCACGTTCTGCGCTCCCGTCCCCGTGTCCGGGCCGCCCGTCGGCCCGACGTGTCAGTCTTCGAAATCCGCGGCGCGCGGCCTCACATCAGGTCCCGCCGGTGGTGCGGGGCCGGGGCCAGCGAGGTGTCCATCGCCCGGATCTTGGCGACCGTGTCGTCGCACATCTTGGACAGCGCGCTCATATAGGAGTCGATGACCGTCCGGCCCTCTTTCCAGGCCGTGTCGAAGTCGACCAGCGCGTTCTGCACGGCGTTGGAGGCCGCGTCGGTCCCCAGCTGGTCGTCGCAGGAGGCGAACTCGACCGGCTGGTCGATCCCGGAACGCACGCTGCTCAGCGCGTTGCCCCAGTCCTGGATCCCGCCCAGATCGATGACGAGCTGCTCGTGGCTGGCCACGGCACATCCACCCCCTGACATCCCCGCACCCGACAGTGGGTCGCATCCTAACCCGACGCCGCGATCCGGGGCGACCTTGATCCGATCGCCTGTACGACAATCCGTTGCTTGCCAGTGCTTCCACGGCCCACAGCGCACACTAGATCGGCGCGCCGGGGAGGGGGCCCCAAGACATTGGTGCTTATATGAGTTCCATGGCTCCACTGTCTTGGCTGCACTCGACGGCCCGCAGCCTCGACCGGTTCCAGCAGCGCCACCCGGTGACCGCCTTCCCGATCGCGGTCTGGCGGGAGCTGCAGAAGGCCAAGGTCGGCTACCTCAGCGCGATCCTGACCTTCTTCGCCTTCGTCTCGCTGTTCCCGCTGCTGCTGATTCTCACCACGGTGCTCGGCGCCGTCCTGCGCCATTACCCGAACATCCAGGAGCGGGTCCTCAACTCGGCCCTGGTCGACTTCCCGGTGATCGGCGACCAGCTGCGCACCAACGTCCACGGCTTCGCCCGCAACGGCGTCGGCCTGGCGGTCAGCATCATCACCACGGTGGTCGGGGCGCTCGGGCTGGCCAACGCCGCGCAGTACGTGATGAACATGCTCTGGGGCGTCCCCGAGGAGCGGCGGCCCCGGTTCCCGAAGTCCGGGCTGCGCAGCCTCGGGATCATCTCGACCATAGGGCTCGGGGTGCTGTCCACCACGGTGCTGAGCGCGATCGGCGAGTGGACCAGCGGCCACGCCTTCAGCCTCGGCTTCCGGATCGCCCTGGTGGTCGCCTCGTTCGTGCTGACCGGGCTGCTGTTCTGGATGGGCCTGCGGATCGCCACCGCGCCGGAGGTCCGCACCCGGGACCTGTTCCTCGGCGCGGTGCTCACCACGGTGGTCTGGCAGGGCCTGCAATACCTCGGCGGGGCGATCGCCGCGCATCAGCTGCGACATTCCTCGGCCTTGTACGGCGTCTTCGGCCTGGTGCTCGGGCTGCTGGCGTGGATCTACCTCCAGGCCCGGCTGACGCTGATGGCCGTGGCCACCGACGTGGTCCGGGCCCGCAGGTCCTGGCCCCGCTCACTGTTCGACTGATCCGGCGGTCCGTCAGTTGTAGCAGGGCGATATACGCCGCCGGACCCTCGACAAAAACCGATCAGCCGCAGATGATCTCAAGGACACAGATCATCTCAATGAGCGATCAAGCGCGTCGGTGTCAGCGTGCCCGGCGGATCGCGTAGGATCGCCTGAATCCCCACAAGCTGTTAGGAACCGATGCGATGCGCCCGCTCGACTCCGCCCGCATCGGGCTGGGCCCCTCCGCGTTCGCCCACGGGGTCCGGCACCACCTGAACCGCTTGCGTCCCGGCAAGATCATGCCTAACGGCTTCCGGCGCAAGGCCCTGGCCGTGTCGATCGCTGTCGGTGCCACCATAATCACCAGCGGTCCCGCTCACGCGAGCATCGCCTACAGCCCCCTGCCGAAACTCCCGGCGCTCAGTGTCGCCTCGCTCACCGAGCGCTACGACCTGAACCGCGCCGCGATGGTGAAGGCCGCGAGCGAGGCCGAGCACGGCGGCGACGCGATGCTCGCGCACACGCTGCGCAACCTGTCGATCGCGGACCGGGACTTCCTGTCCTTCGACCCCTCCGGCGACGGCCGGGGCATCGAGGTCGTCGGCGACCTGGTGCACGCCAAGCGGATCGCGGTCGTGGTGCCGGGGGCCGGCAACACCCTGTCCAACTTCGACAGCGTCAAGGGCCCCGGCGGCGGCGCCGAGGCGCTGTGGTCGCAGGCCCAGGACCTGGGCGCCGGCGGTTCGCTGGCGGTGATCGGCTGGCTCGGCTACGACCCGCCGTCGGTGGACAGCATCCATGTCACCACGCTGGGTCACGCCGAGGCCGGGGCCAGGGCGCTGAAGGGGTTCCTGAACCAGCTCAAGATGGTCAACCCGGCCCCGGTGACGCTGATGTGCCACAGCTACGGCTCGGTGGTGTGCGGCCAGGCCGCGCACGCGGTCAAGGCCACCGACATCGCGGTGTTCGGCTCCCCCGGCATGGGCGTGGGCTCGGTCGCCGACCTGAACACCGGGGCCCGGGTCTGGGCCGGGCGCGGCGCCAACGACGGCATCGCCGACGTCCCGCACGTCCAGGTGGACCTGCTCGGCGTGGACCTCGGCTTCGGCGACGACCCGGTGGACCCGGCGTTCGGCGCCCGGCGGTTCGACGCCGGCCGCGGCGGCCACAGCGACTACCTGCGCCCCGGCAGCCCCGCGCTGCGGAACCTGGCGCTGATCGCGATAGGGCGGGGCGACGAGGTGACGGCGCCGTAGGGCGCCCGGCCGCCATGGAGCCGCAAGAGGCGCAGGAGCCGCGCGCGCCGGGCCGCAGACTCGAGCCGCGCTCCGGACCTGAACCGCACCCCGGACCCGAACCGCACCCCGGCGACGCCGCGATCGGCCCGGTTCCGGACGGCCACCGGTATTTCCGGCGTTCGATCCCGCTGGCGCACGCGTTCACCGCTGACGATCCCGCACTGGATCGCGCCTTCGAGCGCGCGCGGGCGATGCTGCGAGCCTGGGGGCCGCAGATCGGGGCCGGGATGACGGTCGAGGTGCCCTCCCCCGACGGCGTGCCGCCAGTACCGCCGGCACCGGCAGTCGGGCTCGAAGGCCGACTGACAGCCCGGGTGGCAGGCGTGGTCCCGCTCCGCGCACCGTTCCGGATCGTGGCCGCCGAGTTCGACCGCGCCGACTGGGCCGGGTACGCCTATGAGACGCTGCCGGGCCATCCGGAACGTGGCCGCGAAGCCTTCTATGTAACGCGCGCGGAAGGACTCGTGGAGTTCACCGTTATGGCGTTCTCACAGCCCGCAGTCTGGTACTCGCGGCTCGGCGGCCCTGTGACCCGCGTCATCCAGAACCGCTATACGAACAAGTATCTGCTGGCGATGGCCGTAAGCCCGCGCTAGTGCCAGGCGCGATTGCGCCGCAGCTGCCGCCTCTTTAGCCCCCGGTTCAGCATCAGCAGCAAGAGCCCCAGCACCGCCGCTCCCCCGCACGCGGCGAGGAGCTTGTTCCGTCGCGACGACAGCAGGCTCGTCTTCTCGGTGTCCGTAGCCTTGGCAGACTTCTGCACTACGTCCGTAGTAGCCGCACTCTTCGGCGAAGGCGTAGGCGACGCACTGCTGCTGGTAGCGGGAGCAGGAGTCGTCGGCGAGGGAGACGGAGCGCTGGCCGGAAGCGCGGCCGCCAGCGGCGCCGCCCCCGAGACCAGCGGGTTGTCCTTCTCTACAGGCGCGCCGGCGCTAAGCGCCGCGAGCGGATTGACGATCCCGTACCCGTACTTGTCGTTCCGCGTCAGCCCTGTAGTGCCACCGGCTTTGGTGGCCGTGGCCAGCAGCGCGCGAATCGTCTGTCCGGCGGTCCAGTCGGGGTGCAAGGCACGAAGCAGCGCCGCGGAAGCCGTCACATAGGCGGTCGCGTTGCTGGTACCGCGCGCGGTCTTCGGCGCGCCGGTGGCGTCCTCCACCGGGATCCCCACGCCGGGTCCCATCAGCGCGACCTGCGGACCGTAGCTGGAGGAGTCCCACCGGGTCCCGGTGGAGTCCACCGCGCCGACCGCCACCACGCCCGGATACGCCGCCGGGGTGATGACCTTGGCCGTCCCTCCGTTGCCCGCGGCGGCGACCACCACGATGTCCGCCGCCTGCGCCGCCTTGACGGCCGCCGCCAGGTCCGCCGTCGGAGCCGTGCCCAGCGACATGTTGATCACCCGCACGTGCTGCCCGGTCGCGTACTTGACGGCGTCGGTGATCTTGGCCGGGTCCTCGCCGGTCTGCTTCTGCATCCGGACCGGGAGGATCTTCGCCTCCGGGGCCAGGCCGCGCAGGCCCTGGCCGCCGCCGGTGCCGGCGATCAGCACGGCCATGGTCGTGCCGTGGCTGTCCGTGTCGGTGTCGATGTGCGCGGTCCCGGTGCTGGTCGAGCCTTCGGAGAAGTCGGCCCCGGAGAGCAGGTTGGCGCGGGTGTCGCCGAGCGGGGAGACCCCGGAGTCGACCAGCCCGACGGTGACGCCGCCGCCCTTGGTGAGCTGCCAGATCTGGTCGGCCTTGAGATAGGTGAGCGGCCACTGCGCCGCCGGCTTGGCCGGGGCTGGATCGTCCGCGCGCGCCGTCGTGGGAAGGATCGCTAAGGAGGCCAGAGCACAGGTAACGAAAATCGACGTCCTACGGCGCGACATGCGCAATAGCATCGCGCCTCTATATCAGATGACGCAAACCTCAGTGATGATCCGATATACGGCTTTGCCGCCACTGGCCAGGGAGCGCGGGCCGTTTATGATGCGGGACATGGCCCGTTACGAATTTCGCTGTCGCGCGTGTGGCGACACCTTCGAGCTGTCGCGTCCAATGTCCGAGGCGTCGGCTCCGGCCACCTGCCCGGCGGGCCACGACGACACCGTCAAGCTGATCTCCGCGGTCGCCGTGAACGTCGGAGGCGGGAACAAGTCCGCCGCAGCATCCGGCAACGCTGGCGGATGCTGCGGCGGCGGCTGCTGCGGATAGCAGCGAGCCGAGCTGCGACGGCCGGTCAGGCCGTCAGCCCTGGTGCGGATACCGGTGGTCGACCGGGGGCACGAAGGTCTCCTTGATGGTGCGCGAGCTCAGCCAGCGCAGCAGGTTCTGAGCCGACCCGGCCTTGTCGTTGGTCCCGGAGGCCCGGCCGCCGCCGAACGGCTGCTGCCCGACCACCGCGCCGGTGGGCTTGTCGTTGACGTAGAAGTTGCCGGCGGCGAAGCGCAGCACGCGGTGCGCTTCCTCGACGGCGGCGCGGTCGGTGGCGAACACCGAGCCGGTGAGCGCATAGGGCGTGGAACTGTCGACCAGCTCCAGCACCTCGCTATAACGGGCGTCGTCATATACGTGCACCGCGAGGATGGGGCCGAAGAACTCCTCGGTGAACACCTCGTGGTGCGGGTCGTCGCCGACCAGGACCGTGGGCTGGACGAAGTAGCCCTGCGCGTCGTCCGCGGTGGCGCCGGCCAGGATCTCCAGCTTGCCCTCGGACCGCACGCGCGCGAACAGGTCACGGTGCTTGGCGAACGCGCGCCGGTCGATGACCGCACCGCCGAAGTGGGAGAAGTCGGTGACGTCGCCGTAGGTGATGGTCTCCGTGACGTCGGCCAACTGCTCCCGGACACCGGACTCCCACAGGGAGCGCGGGACATAGGCGCGGGAAGCCGCGGAGCACTTCTGCCCCTGGTACTCGAAGGCGCCGCGGACGAGCGCGGTGACCAGCGCGGCGGGGTCGGCGCTAGGGTGCGCGACCACGAAGTCCTTGCCGCCGGTCTCGCCGACGATGCGTGGGTAGGAGCGGTACAGGTCAAGGTTCTCCGCGGTCCGCCGCCACAGCGCCTTGAAGGTCCGCGTGGAACCGGTGAAGTGCAGGCCGCCGAAGTCGCGGTCGGCCAGGGCCACCTCGCTGACCGCCAGGCCGTCGCCGGTGACCAGGTTGATGACGCCGGCCGGCAGCCCGGCGGCCTCCAGCAGCTCCAGGGTGAACTGCGCGGCCAGCTGCTGCGTCGGCGAGGGCTTCCAGATCACCGTGTTGCCCATCAGCGCCGGCGCCGTCGGCAGGTTGCCGGCGATGGCGGTGAAGTTGAACGGGGTGATCGCGGTGACGAAGCCGTCCAGCGGCCGGTGGTCGGTGCGGTTCCAGACGCCGGGGGCGTTGGCCGGCGGCTGCTCGGCCAGGATCTGCCGGGCGAAGTGGACGTTGAAGCGCCAGAAGTCGATCAGCTCGCAGGCGCTGTCGATCTCGGCCTGCTGCACCGACTTGGACTGGCCGAGCAGGGTGGCGGCGTTGAGGGTGTCGCGCCACGGGCCGGCCAGCAGGTCGGCGGCCCGCAGGAGGACCGCGGCGCGCTCGTCGAAGGGCAGGGCGCGCCAGGCCGGGGCCGCGGCCTTCGCCGCCACGACGGCGTCCGCGACGTCGGCGGAGGTGGCGTTGGCGGTGTCGCCGAGCACGTGCTTGTGGTTGTGCGGCTGGACGACCTCGACGCGCTCCCCCGCGCCCATGCGGCGGCGTCCGGCGATGGTCATCGGCAGCTCGTGGCGCTCCGCGGCGAGCTCGGCCACGCGGCGCTGGAGCGAGACGGCCTCGGCGCTGCCGGGGGCGTAGGCGCGGACCGGCTCGTTGACCGGGGCCGGGGTGTGGGTGATGGCGTCCATGCGGTGCGGGGGATCCCCTCTGTGGCTTCTTCTGTTACTTCTTGACGAGCGAGTTCAGGAAGAACATGACATTGGCCGGGCGCTCGGCCAGGCGGCGCATGAAGTAGCCGTACCAGTCGTCGCCGAAGGGCACGTAGACGCGCACGGTCTCGCCGCCGGCGACCAGCGCGCGCTGCTCGGTGGCACGGATGCCGTGCAGCATCTGGAACTCGTAGGTGTCGGGCTCGCGGCCGGTCTCGCCGACCAGCTTGTGGGCGATGTCGATCATGCGCTGGTCGTGGCTGCCGATCATCGGGTAGGCCGAGGAGCGCATCAGGGTGCCCATGGCGCGCACGTAGGCCTTGTCGACCTCGTGCTTGTCCTGGTGCGCGACCGAGGCCGGCTCCATGTAGGCGCCCTTGACCAGCCGGACCCGGGAGCCGGCGGTGGCCAGGTCGGTGATGTCGCCCTCGGTGCGGAACAGCATGGCCTGGATCGCCACGCCCACCCAGGGGAACTCGCCGCGCAGGTCGCGGAGGGTGCCGAGGGTGGCGTCGACGGTGGTGTGGTCCTCCATGTCCAGGGTCATCGTGGTGCCGGCGTCACGGGCCGCCTCGGCGATCGCGACGGCGTTCTCCAGCGTGATCTTCGCGGCGTCCTTGGGGAGCTTCTGGCCGAGCGCCGAGAGCTTCACCGAGACCTCGGTGCGGCCGGCGATGCCGAGCTCGGCGAAGCGCTTGAGCATCGCCAGGTAGGCGTCGCGGGTGGCGGCGGCGTCGGAGGCGTCGAGGGTGTCCTCGCCGAGCCGGTCCACGGTGGCGGTCAGGCCCTCCCCGACCAGGTCGGCGAGCACCGCGCTGGCCTGGTCCAGGTTCTCGCCGGCCACGAACCGGTCGACGACGCGGCGGGTGACGGGAACGCCGGTGATCAGGCCGCGCATCCTGCGGCTCCGGGCGGCGGCGAGAAGGGTGCGGCTGGGCATGGGCGGGCCTGGCTTTCGTGGTGACGCACCTGGCGGCGCGCTGGTGGCGGAGTGGTGGCGTACTCCTGTTGGGGCCAACGTAATTCCGGGTTCACCACCCTGGATATGGACGACTGCCACGATCTTCGCCCGATATCGTCATACACTTGTCTGATGGCGACGCTGACGACCGACCACTTCCAGGACCTCGTGGATGGCATCTCCCGCCTGGCCGCCGCTTCAGCGACGCTGGAGGACCGCGACTTCAACCTGGTGGCGTTCGCCTCCCAGTCCGGCGGCCTGGACGTGATCCGCCAGCGCTCGATCCTCCAGCGGCGCTCCTCCCCCGAGGTGCGCGCCTGGTTCGAGGGCTTCGGGATCGCCCGCAGCGACCGTCCGGTGCGTACTCCCGCCGACCCGGAGCACGGAGTGCTGCCCCGCGTCTGTCTGCCCGCGCGGTGGAACGGGGTGACGTACGGATACGTCTGGCTGCTCGAAGGCGGCGAGCCGCTGGACGACGAACTGCTGAACGGCGCGATGCACGAGGCGTCGCGCGCCGGGGCGCTGCTGGCGCAGCAGGCGCGGGTGCGCGAGCGGATGGAGGAGCGCCTCCAGAACCTGCTGTCGCCGGAGCGCGCGGTGGTGGAGGAGGCCGCCGAGGAGATCGCGGCGCTGGGGCTGGTGGAGCGGGACCGGCGGGTGGCGGTGCTGGTGCTGGAGACGGTGCGGCCGGAGGACTGGCAATCTGTGCCGCTCAACCTGTGGCGGCTGCCGCGGTCGGTGCTGGCGGCGGCGGAGACGGATCACATCAGTCTGTTGGTTCCGGAGCCGCATTCGGTCGCGGATATCGCGGACCGCGCGCTGGAACTCTATAGAGAACGGTTGGGGGCTGATGCGCGGGACGGCGTATTGGTCGGGATAGGCGCGCCGCGCGAGGATTTGGCGGAGGCGCGAGCGAGTTGGCGGGAGGCGCGCCTCGCAGTGCGGGTCGGGCGCGCGGTTCCGGCTTTTCGGCCGACGGCGGCGTGGGCGGAGTTGGGGATCTACCGGCTGCTCGCGTGCGGACCGCAGCGGGAGCTTCGGGATGCTGTGGTGGATCCTGCGGTGCGGCGGCTGCTGGAGGAACCGGAGCTGCTTCATACGGCGCAGACGTACTTGGATCACGCGGGGAGTGCGCAGCAGACGGCTGCCGCGTTGAGCATCCATCGGCAGACGCTCTACCACCGGCTGGAGAAGATCGAGCGGGTCACCGGTCTCGATCTGAGTGATGGTCACGACCGGTTGCGGCTGCATCTGGGAGTTTCGCTGGCACCGCTTGTCGGGTAGCGCGCGCTCTAGTTAATAGGAGTACGCGCTACCCGTTCATCTCTCTAAGAGTTCTCTGCTCTCTAAGAGTCCTTGTTCCCTAGGAGTCCTTGTTCCCTAAGCGGTCAGCGAGGGGTCCACGCTCAGGAATCCGAGCAGGTCCTGCCGGCTCACCACGCCGCGCGGCTTGCCCTCCACGAGCACCACCGCGGCGTCCGCCTTCTCCAGCGCGGCGGCCAGCGCCGACACCGGCTCGCCGGAGCCGACCTGCGGCAGCGGCGGGGACATGTGCTGGTCCAGACGGTCCTCCAGCGCGGCCTTCTCGTAGAACAGCGCGCGCAGCAGGTCCCGCTCCACGATCGAGCCGATGACCTCGGCCGCCATCACCGGCGGCTCCTCCTTGACCACGGGCATCTGCGACACGCCGTACTCGCGCAGGGTCTCGATGGCCTCGCCGACGGTCTCGTGCGGGTGCATGTGGACCAGTTCGGGCAGGCCCTGGCCCTTGCGGGCGAAGACCTCGGCGACGGTGGGCTCCTCGGTGGAGGGGTTGAGGAAGCCGTAGTCGGCCATCCAGTCGTCGTTGAAGATCTTGGACAGGTAGCCGCGGCCGGAGTCCGGGAGCAGCACCACGACCACGTCGTCCGGGCCCAGGCGCTCGGCGTACTTCAGGGCCGCCACCACCGCCATGCCGCAGGAGCCGCCGACCAGCAGGCCCTCCTCGCGGGCCAGGCGGCGGGTCATGAGGAAGGAGTCCTTGTCGGAGACGGCGATGATCTCGTCGGCCACCTCGCGGTCGTAGGCGGTCGGCCAGAAGTCCTCGCCGACGCCCTCGACCAGGTAGGGGCGGCCGGAGCCGCCGGAGTAGACCGAGCCCTCGGGGTCGGCGCCGATGACCTTGACCGCGCCGTCGGACACCTCCTTGAGGTAGCGGCCGGTGCCGGAGATGGTGCCGCCGGTGCCGACGCCGGCCACGAAGGCGGTGATCCGGCCGTCGGTCTGGTCCCACAGCTCGGGGCCGGTGGAGTGGTAGTGCGAGGCCGGGTTCTCAGGGTTGGAGTACTGGTCCGGCTTCCAGGCGCCCGGGATCTCGCGGACCAGGCGGTCGGAGACGTTGTAATAGGAGTCCGGGTGCTCCGGGGCGACCGCGTAGGGGCAGACGACGACCTCGGCGCCGTAGGCCCGCAGGACGTTGATCTTGTCGGTGGAGACCTTGTCCGGGCAGACGAAGACGCACTTGTAGCCCTTCTGCTGCGCGACGATCGCCAGGCCCACCCCGGTGTTGCCGGAGGTCGGCTCGACGATGGTGCCGCCGGGGCGCAGCGCGCCGGAGCGCTCGGCGGCCTCGATCATGCGCAGTGCGATGCGGTCCTTGACCGATCCGCCGGGGTTGAAGTACTCGACCTTGGCGAGGACCGTGGCCTGGAGTCCCTTGGTGACGGTGTTCAGCTTCACCAGCGGGGTGTCTCCCACCAGATCGACCATGGACTCGGCGTACTTCATCTGCGACGTCTCCGCTTCCTCTGTAGGACGGCTCTCTACGGTGCACACCAGCCTACGGTGCCGAACCTTCACGCCGTAGCCAACAGCACGCGGGGTAAGGTCGCTGGAACGGCGGTCATACTTCAGTTGAGGCTTGCAGGAGGTGTGCCGACGATGACCGGGCTCGCGAAGCTGAGGGTCGCCAAGCGTGTCGCCGCCGCCGCCGCGCTCAGCGGCGGGGGGATCGGCGTCCTCACGGGCGGCGCCATCGGGCTGATCGTCGCCGAGGCGAAGCTCGCCCGGCGGGCCATCGGCCCGACCAAGGGCGACCCGCCGCGCGCCGACGGCGTGTACGGCGCGTGGTACGCCGTGCCCGGCGTCGAGGTGATCCGCATGGCCGTGCTCGGCGACAGCTCCGCGGCCGGCTACGGCGTGACCGAGTCCGCCCGCACCCCCGGCGCCCTGCTGGCCTCCGGCCTGGCCGAGGCCGCCGGCGCCCCGGTCCGCCTGCACAACGTCGCCAAGGTCGGCGGCCAGTCCTCCGACCTGGGCTGGCAGCTCGAACGCGTGCTGGCGGCCGGCCCCGACGGCCGCAGCCCGCACCTGGCAGTGATCATGATCGGCGCCAACGACGTGACCCACCGCGTCAAGGTCGCCGAATCGGTCCGCTTCCTGGGCGACGCCGTCCGCCGCCTGCGCGCCGCCGGCACCGAAGTGATCGTCGGCACCTGCCCCGACCTGGGCACCATCCGCCCGGTGGCCCAACCCCTGCGCCGCCTGGCCCGCCGCTGGTCCCGCCAACTCGCGGCGGCCCAGACCGTCGAAGTGGTCTCGGCCGGCGGCCGCACCGTGTCCCTGGGCGCCCTCCTCGGCCCGGAATTCGACGCCCGCCCCGAGGACATGTTCGGCCCGGACCGCTTCCACCCCAGCGCCGAGGGCTACGCCACCGCGGCCATGGCCCTCCTGCCCTCCATCGCCGCCGCCGTCGGCCGCTGGCCCGACGCCGAAACCGGCGAACCGGACACCCTGGAACCCGCCCGCGGCGAAGCCCGCATGCCCCTGGCCCGCGCCGCCGTCCTGGCCGCCAAGCACGGCGGCACCGAGGTCGGCCGCGAGGTCGGCGGCGCCGCCCGCGCGGGGTGGAGCATCCTGCGGCACCGGCGGCGCCGGCAGATCACGGAGCCGGCGGAGCCGGTGGAGGTGGTGGAGCCGGTGGAGCCGGTGGAGCCGGTGGAGCCGGTGGAGCCGGTGGAGCCGGTGGAGCCGGTGGAGGTGGAGGGGGCGGGAGCGGCTTCGGGGACTGGGGATGCTTCGGGGGCTGGGGATGGAGCGGGGGCCGGTTCGGGTTCAGGTTCGGGTTCAGGTTCGGGTTCAGGTTCGGGTTCGGGGCTGCCCGGCGGGCATGCGATATCGGTCGGCGCAGAGCGATCGGTCAAGCAGGCGGAGTCGTCGAAGCCGGCGAAGGCTGCCAAGCCCCCGAAGCCGCCCAGGGCGACGGGGACTGCGACGTCGTCACGCGTGGAGGCGGCGGGGGCTTAGTCGGTTCGTGCCGCAGCCTGGCACCTGCGGCAGTGGAACCGATCTCCGCACTTCAGGCCCGTTGGGCCGTCCGGAAAGTCCAGCTGCGGATCGGCTCGCAAACGTCGCACTGCGTCGGCCGTCCTACCGCTCTCGCATGATCGCGTTGTGCCACTCCTGCGAGGACATGGCGACGGCCGCGTCGGCAAGCTGCTGGGCGGACTTGGTCCGCAGCTTCACCCGGCTCGACTCGATCCAGCCGCCGACGTTCTGGTGTCCGGTATCGCGGTATTCGATCGCCTGAAAAAGACATTCGAGCTTGTCGGCATCGTGAGCACACTGGACTTCGAGGCTCTCGCCGTTCTCGTAGTCATGGACCAGGGCGCGGAGCTGCTCCGCCACGGCGGAAGGCACGCCGGCTGTCTGATCCTCAGTGACTTGCTCGTTGCTCGCCGCCTTCAAATACCTGCGCCCGAGGTGCGGAATGTCGCCGACCCGTGTCTCCTGGCTGTCGTGCCAGACCGCAAGGTACGTTGCGCGTGCCGGATCGGCGCCTTCCATGCTCGCGAGGAGTCCGGCAATGATCGCGGTACGGAACGAGTGTTCGGCGATGCTCTCCGGGTCCTTGACGCCGCACAACCACCAGCCGGTCCGCTTGGAGAGCTTGAGAAACCCGGTCTCATAGATCAGCCGGGCGGTGGCGTCGATCTCGGTCTCGTCCACAGCGATGTCCTCACCTGGTGTGCAGCCGAAGCGCGTAACGGACCTCCGCGAGCGCTTGGCGAGCGGTCGGTGACATCCTGCCAGCATCCATGACGAGCCAGGAGCAGGGTTTGGAGGGTTTGAATCCGCTTCCATCGCCGAGTCGAGGAGCAGGACGAGCGAAGGCGTTGCGCCTGACTGCATGAGGGTCGACTTGACCGCCACGAACTGACCCGCTCGGACAGCTGTCTGTGGCCGGCGGCCGGTCTCCCAACCGGCCATCGTGTCGAGCGAGACACCGGGCTGGTCGGAGTTTGGTCTGTATGGCGCGACATCCGGACCCTTCGCTGGTCCGCAACCTGTACCGCTGGTCACTGCGATATCGCAGGGCCCACCAATCGTTTCGTACAGACGGGCGGCGGCCGACCACAGAACGTGATTGTTCGCCGCTGAGCCTGCCCACCCCTGTGGCGAAAGACAGAGCGACGGGCAAGACCGGCGAGATCATGGACTACGAGCCAACCGGCGCCCTGGAACCGCGGACCGTCGTGCTCCGCCCCGAAGGCGGTGGCTTGGAGTGGCGCACCTCGGTCGCGAACCTGATTCCCGGCCACCGCGACCAGAGCGCCCCACCCCACAGCCCCCACGAGACTCCAAAAACCCCTCCACCACAGGTCAAGCAAGTGCCCAGAGCGGGAGTCGAACCCGCAACGCCCGAAGGCCGCGAGGTTTAAGCTCGCTGTGTCTGCCTGTTCCACCATCTGGGCCGGAGGCCCATCCCACGGGGTCACCGGTGCCGGGATGATCCTTCGGGCTTCAGCGTAGCGAGAACTGCTCGCGAACGTGATCGAGTTCCAGCGCTAGTCCGCTGGAGGTCCGGTTCGGGTGCAGGTGGGGCCGGGTGGCGCGGCCCTGGCGGGGGAGGACTTTCACCGGACTCGGGGCCCGTGTTCCGTTGTCGTTCGCGCGGTCCTTCGAGTAGGGGCTCAGGCTTGGGCGGGTGTGCGCGCGCAGCTACAGAGCCCGCGGCTCACACGCCGGGGGCTCTGTGTATCCGGGGTGGGGGAGGTTATCCGAATGCGCGGGCGGCGCGCTTCAGGTCCATCTCGTGGACGATCGCGTTGGCGTAGCCGCGCGGGAGGTCGTGCTCGGCGCGGAGCCAGTTGACGCGCTCCTCGAAGCGGGGTAGCGACGGCCCGGCGTCGGCCAGCTGGAACCAGGTGTCCAGACTGCGGCCGGTGGCGGCGGGGATGCGGGCGAGGAGGTTGCGATGGGTTTCTTCGGAGTGGTGGATCGTCATACGGGCGCCTCCGGTATGGACGTAGGACTACGGTCCGTGAGCGCCAGCGTGCCTGACGGCCGGGCAGCTGGCAAGAGGAACACATCCTGGCGATTCCGTCGCCAGGGAGGTCCGGGCGGACGGTGACGTGCGCCATCGTTCCGACGGCATTCGTCCCCCGTATCCTTCCCGGATGACTTCCAGCACCAAACCGGGGGAAGGCCGCGAAGGCGAAGGCGGCGCGGATCCGTCGTCGCAGGACGCGGTGGCCGCCGAGTTCGCCCGGGAGCTGACCCGGGTCGCGGACGGCTTCCGGCGGCTCCCGCACTCGAAGTTCGCGCTGCGGCTGGAGCCCTACGGCGACCGCGCGCAGGCCGGCTACTGGCTGGCCTCCCAGCTCACTCTGCTGGCCCAGGGCATGGAGCGCTGGGACGATCCCCGCCCCCCTGGCTGGCAGGAGCTGCCGGTGCTGGGCGTCTTCGCGCTCGGCGACCAGCTCACGGTCGTGGGGAACGATCTGTTAGCCGCCTACCGGGATCTCAAGGATCCCGGCGCGACCCTCGTCTGGACCCCCGGCGAGGGCCGCGTACCGGCGGACAAGGCGATGGCGGCCGTGCTGGAAAGCACGACCGCCTTACGCTTGGCGCTTTGACCGCCAGGCTCAGTTGCCAAGCTCAGCTCAGCCGCTCAGCTCGGTTCAGCTCAGCCGCTCCGCCCAGCCAAGTTCCGCTCAGTTCAGCTCAGCTCGCTTCAGCTCAACCGCTCCAAAATCAGCGCCATACCCTGCCCGCCCCCGACGCACATCGTCTCCAGCCCGAACTGCTTGTCGTGCCACTGGAGCGAGTTGATCAGCGTGCTGGTGATCCGGGCCCCGGTCATCCCGAACGGGTGTCCGACGGCGATCGCCCCGCCGTTCACGTTCAGCTTGTCCAGGTCGATCCCCAGGTCCTGGTACGACGGGATGACCTGCGCGGCGAACGCCTCGTTGATCTCCACCAGGTCGATGTCGCCGATCGACATCCCGGCCTTCGCCAGCGCGTTCCGCGTCGCGCCGACCGGGCCGATGCCCATGATCTCCGGCGACATCGCGGTCACGCCGGTGGCCACGATCCGGGCCAGCGGCGTCAGGCCCAGCTCGCGGGCCTTGGTGTCGGACATGATCACCACGGCCGCCGCGCCGTCGTTCAGCGGGCAGCAGTTGCCGGCGGTGACGGTGCCGTCCGGCCGGAAGACCGGCTGCAGCGTCGAGGTCTTCTCGTAGGTCACGCCGGCCCGCGGACCGTCGTCCTTGCTGACCACCGTGCCGTCCGGCAGCGTCACCGGGGTGATGTCCTTCTCCCAGAACCCGTCGGCGATCGCCTTCTCCGCCAGGTTCTGCGACCGCACCCCGAACTCGTCCTGCTCCTGCCGCGAGATGCCCTTGAGCTGCGCCAGGTTCTCGGCGGTCTGCCCCATCGCGATGTAGACGTCCGGCAGCGCGCCGTCCTCGCGCGGGTCGTGCCAGGTCTGGCCGCCGGCGGCGAACACGTTGGTGCGGTTCACCGCGTCGGTGAACAGCGGGTTCTGGGTGTCCGGCAGGCCGTCGGAGGAGCCCTTGACGTAGCGCGAGACGGTCTCGACGCCGGCCGAGACGAACACGTCGCCCTCGCCGGCCTTGATCGCGTGGAACGCCATCCGCGTGGTCTGGAGCGACGACGCGCAGTACCGCGTGATGGTCGCGGCCGGCAGGTGGTCGTAGCCGAGCAGGGTGGCCACGACGCGGCCCATGTTGTAGCCGGACTCCCCGCCCGGCAGGCCGCAGCCCAGGTACATGTCGTCGATGTCGCGCGGGTCCAGGTCCGGGACCTTGTCCAGCGCCGCGCGCACCATCTGCGCGGTCAGGTCGTCGGGCCGGATGGAGGTCATCGACCCCTTGAAGGCGCGGCCAATCGGGGAGCGCGCGGTGGAGACGATCACTGCCTCGGGCATTAGGGTCACTCCTTGCGAAAGGGTCCGGGTCGTCGCCTGCCGGCTTCAGGGCCGCGCGGTCGGCGCCGCATAGGTTGTCCGGGACCAGCGTAGTTCGGAAGCTACCGCTTGGTAATGCCGGGTGTGGGCCAACTCACGCCCGACCGGGCGCCGGCGTCCCGCTCCCCCACCCTACGTCCGCCGACCCGGTTTCCACCTGCGTTCCCCCTCCAGGTGGAAGCTGTGCCATCCCTTGATCCACGGGCCTCTAAATCCGGGCAGCCATGGGCACTACCCGCTTATATGTCTATAAGGGGAGGAAATCACCATGGATGCCAGTGTCTGGATCGTGAACCTCGTGGTGCTGGGCGCGGTCCTGCTCAGCGACCTCGGGTACCGCGAAGTCAGCATCCTGCGGCTGGTCCGGCCGGTGGCCGTGGCGGCGGTGATCGTGCCGTTGTTCGTCAAGCATCCGCAGACCGAGGGCGCGGGCCTGCTGGCCGAGGTCGGCGGCGCGGTGGTCGGCGTGCTGCTCGGCCTGGGCGCGGCGGCCCTGATGGAGTTCGACGACGACCGCCGCACCGGCAAGGTCCACTCCCGCGCCGGCTACGGCTACGCCGCGCTGTGGACCGGCGTCATCGCCGCGCGCCTGACGTTCGCCTACGGCGCGCAGCACTGGTTCCCGGCCCAGATCGGCGGCTGGATGGTGCGGCACCGGGTCACCGTCGACGGCCTCACCGACGCGTTGCTGCTGATGGCGGTGGCGATGCTGCTCGGCCGCACCGGCGCCATGGCCTCGCGTCGGCTGCGCTTGATCCGCGAGAGGATTGGGGCATGGGACCTCTGACGGCGACGCTCCAGGACCGCCGCTACTTCTGGGGTGTCCAGGCGATGCGGGTGTGCGGCCTGGTGGCGCTGTACGCCACCATCGTCGGGTTCCACCCGCAGCCCGGGCTGCACGGCCGGGGCCTGGCGATGACCGTCACGCTGGCGATCGGCGCGGTGGGATGGATCGGGCTGGTCCTGTTCGACCTCGGGAAGCGGCGGCCGCTGGGGCCGCCGCTGGCAGTGATGGCGGCGGCCGGCGGCGTGCTCGGCGCGCTCCAGCCGGCCGGCCCGGCGATCGTCGTGGCGGCGGTGGCGGCCTTCGCCGGCGGCTCGAACCTGCCGCCGCAGACCTCGACCGCGATCGCCGTGCTCGGGATGCTGACGCTGACCGTCAGCGGGCTGATCCTCGGGGCCCCGGCGCTGGCGATCATCGGGTTCGTCGTGATCCTCGGCGCCGCACTCGGCATGGGCATGATCCGCTACGGCATCAGCCAGCGCGCGGACCAGGCCGAACTGCTGCTGGAACAGACGCGTCGGGCCTCGGCGGCCGAGACCGAGGCGGCGGTGCTCGGCGAGCGGACCCGCATCGCGCGGGAGATCCACGACATCCTCGCGCACTCGCTCGGCGCGCTGGCGATGCAGGTCGAGGCCGCGCAGGCGCTGCTGACGCAGGACGAGCCGGACGTCGCCAAAGCGGTGCGGTGCGTGGAGCGGGCCGGACAGCTGACCCGCGAAGGGCTCGCGGAGAGCCGACGCGCCGTGCACGCGCTGCGCGACGACATCGGCCCGCTGCCGGAGATGATCGGATCGATGGTCGAGGCGGACGGCGGCACGATGCGGACCGTCGGCGAGCCGCGCAGACTGCCAGCGGACGCCTCGCTGGCGCTGTACCGGACGGCGCAGGAGGCGGTGACCAACGCCCGCAAGCACGCGCCGGGGTGCGCGGTGGCGGCGGTGCTGCGCTACGAGGCCGGCGCCGTGCGGCTGGAGGCGGCCAACGACCTGCCGGACGCCGGCACCGACCGGCCGCTGACCGCCACCGGCGGCGGCTTCGGGCTCAGCGGGCTGCGGGAGCGGATCGAGCTGGCCGGCGGGACGCTGACCGCCGGGCCGGACGGCGGACGGTGGGTGGTGCGGGCAGTGGTGCCGGGGTGAGCCGGTGCCGGGGTGAGGCCCGAGCCGGCATAAGGCCGGTGCCGCGATTCGAGCCGACCGGCGGGCGGGACTGATACAAGACCCTGAATAAGACCCGGAACACCGCCACCGCCCCGTCCGCGAGCGCGAGCACCCCCGCTTGCGGGACAATCCCCGGGTGACGGACATCCGAGTGCTCATCGCCGACGACCAGGCCGCGGTCCGGGAGGGCCTGGCCCTGCTGCTGGAGACCATGTCCGGGGTGACGGTGGTCGGGCAGGCCGCCGACGGGCTGGAGGCGGCGGCGCTGGCCGCGGAGCTGGCGCCGGACGTGGTGCTGATGGACCTCAACATGCCCCGCGCGGACGGGATCGAGGCGACGTCGCGCGTGCTGGCGCAGAACCCCGAGATCCGCGTGGTCGTCCTCACCACCTACGAGGACGACACCTCGATCGTCGGCGCCCTGCGCGCCGGCGCGCTCGGCTACCTCACCAAGGCCGCGACCCGCGCCGACATCGAGCGCGCGGTGAAGGCGGCCGCCGCCGGCCAGGCGATCCTGGATCCGGCGGTGCAGCGGCAGCTGTTGGCGGCGGCGACCGCGACACCGGCCGCCCCCGCGACCTCCCCCGCACCCGCCCCGGAATCCGAAGCCGCCACCCCGGCCGCCGACGACCTCAGCCCGCGCGAGGCCGACGTCCTGCGCCTGATCGCCGCCGGGCACTCCAACCGCGAGATCGCCAAAAAGCTGTTCGTCGGCGAGGCGACCGTGAAATCGCACATCAACCGCATCTTCACCAAGACCGGCTGCCGCGATCGGGCCCAGGCGGTGCAATACGCCTTCACGCACGGCTACGCGGATCCGAACGCCTAGCGCGAGGTGCCCGGCCACGCCCCCAAGGCCAGCTCGGCAGTGAGCGAGAGCTCTGATTCGGTCGCGCCGTCCCGCGCGCGCTGCGACATCCCCTGGAACACGGCGGCGTAGTACGCGGCCAGCGCGGCGGGGTCGGCGTCGGCCGCCAATTCACCATCCCGCTGACCGGCCCGCAGCCGCTCGGCCATGGCCTCCAGGTTCGCGTTCCGCTGCTCGCGCAACAGGTCCTGGACCTCGGCGTTCGCCGGCGACACGTTGGTGGCGGCGTTGATCGTCATGCAGCCGGCCGGATGCGAGGGGTCGGGAAAGATCCGCGCGGCTTCGCGCAGCATCCGCGCGACCGCGCCGAACGCCGTCGCCTCCTCGCTGAACGCGCGCGCCACGAAGTCGCCGTAGGGCGAGGCCCCGTACGCCGCGAGCGCCTCGCGGAACAGCGTCGGCTTGTCGCCGAACGCCACGTAGAGGCTGCCGGAGCGGATCCCCATCGCCTCTGTCAGATCACTGATGGACGTCGCCTCGTAGCCCCGTTCCCAGAACAGCCTGGTGGCGGCGGCCACCGCGGCTTCGCGGTCGAAGGCGCGCGGCCGCCCCCGGCGGGGCGCGGCGGCGGAGGAAGCGGTCACGGATCCATTGTAGGACGATCGACCAAGAATTGTGCTACGGTCCTGCCGAGCCCAATTATTGGTCGATCACCCAAAAAAGGAGCCGCCATGTCCGGCACGCCCGCCACTTCTCCGGCCACCCCGTTGCAGGGCAAGAACGCACTGGTCACCGGCGGCAGCCGCGGTATCGGCCGGGCCATCGCGGAGCGTCTGGCCCGCGACGGCGCCACCGTCGTCTTCTCGTACGCCCGCGACGAGGCCGCGGCCGCCGAAGTCACCTCCCGGATCACGGCCGCCGGCGGCCAGGCCGTCGCCGTCGAGGCCGAGTTCGGCACCCGCGGCGACGCGGCCCGCCTCTGGGCCGCCTACGACGCGGCCACCGGCCACGCGGGCGTCGACATCGTCGTGAACAACGCGGGCATCGGCCGCAGCTCCGACATCAGCGCCCTGACGGAGGACGAATTCGACGACGTCTTCGCCGTCAACGTCCGCGCGCCGTTCTTCATAGCGCAGGGCACCTTGTCCCGGATCCGCGACCACGGCCGCGTCATCAACATCTCCAGCGGCGCCGGCCGCCTGGCGCTGCCGGAGCTGATCGCCTACGGCGCCACCAAGGCCGCGCTCGACAACCTCACCCTCAACCTGGCCAAGGTCCTGGGCCCGCGCGGCATCACGGTGAACTCGGTGGCGCCGGGCATCGTCGACACCGACGTCAACGCCTCCTGGCTGCGCGGCAACCAGGAGGCGCAGGCGCACGCCGCCTCGCTCGCGGCGCTGGGACGGGTCGGCGAGCCCGAGGACATCGCCGACGTCGTCGCGTTCCTGGCGAGCACCGACGGCCGGTGGGTGACGGGGCGCGTCGTGGACGCGACCGGCGGCGCCGGGCTCTGAGGTCAGGGCCGAGGGCAGGGCCGAGGCCCCGCCCCCACGGCACAGCTACAGCACAGCCACCGCGACGGCGACGACGACGGCCACGCCTACGGCCACATCCGCCAGCCGCCGGGCGACCAGATCGCGTTCGCCGCCGCCTGCAACGCGCTGTTCGGCACGGCCGCGGTGCCGCCGAACACGGCGAGCGTCGAGATCCCGGCGCCGTGGCCGTGCAGCCAGGCCAGCTCGCCCGCCGGCACCGTGGCGCCGTCGCTCAGCAGCATCGGACCGTGCATGAGTCCGACGAACGCGCCGCCGGCCAGGGCGTCGGGGTAGTTGGCGCTGGTGGCCAGGCCGACGGTCGCCGGATGCGGGAACAACGTGGTGTTGGACGCCACCGCCAGCGTGGTGCCGAACCGGTCGGAGCCGCGCAGCGGCGTGACGTGCCCGGCCAGGCTCGGGATCGTGCCCACCGCGGTGGTCGCCTGGCCGCCGACGCTGTAGATCGCGGTCTTCGACGGGTCCAGCCGCCGCAGGTACTCGGCGGTGTTCCCGGGCATCGCCGTGTCCGCGGTCAGCAGCACGACGCCGCCGGCCGGGTCCTGCGCGGCCGCCGACCCGGCGGCCAGCGCGTCGGGGTAGTTCGTCCCGGTGGCGACCAGGACGCTGTGCGGGTGCGAGCTGATCCGCTGGGCGATCCCCAGGGCGGTGTCGAACCGGTCCACCCCGCCGACCCGGTCCACCCGGTAGCCGGCGAGCTGGAGCTGGTCGGCGGTGTGCTGGCTGATGGCGTTGACGCCGCCCAGGACGTAGACCGTCGAGCCCTGCGGCAGGATCCGGCCGAGCTCCTGGCCGACCCGGGGGTCCAGGCTCGCACCGTCGGTCAGCAGCAACGGGCCGTTCTTCTGCGCCGCGAGCGCGTTGCCGGCCAGGGCGTCCGCGTAGCCGTCGGAACGCGCGAGCACGACGACCGAGGCCTTGGGACGGCCGTTGCCGAAGGCGAAGTCCGCCGTGGCGATCGCCGACAGGATGCGGTCCTGCCCGCCGAGCCGGACGGCGGCGTGCGTGCCGGGCGGGACCGGACCGACCGGCGGCGCGACCGGCCCGGGGTCCGGCGGCGCGGTGTAGAGGGGGCCGTTCAGCCAGCTGGCCGCCCCGTCCTGCGGCTGCTTGGTGGTGTTGGGGATCACGTGCGGCGTGCCGCCCGGCGCGGCGGCGACGACGGCCATGCCGGTGTCCCCGCCGTCCGGGCCGCCGACGAACTCCACCTGGGTGCCGTCGGGCGACCAGGCGGGCTGCCGCGAAGCGACGTTCCAGGTGCTCGGGGTCAGCAGCACCGGATTCGTGCCGTCGAGGTCGAACTCGTAGATCCCGCCGACGTAAGGGGAGGAGGGAGACGCCTGCAAAAGGGCGTTCGACACGACATGTCGGCCGTCGGGCGAGACCGCCCCGGCGCTGGCGCCGACGACGGTCCCCTTGAGCGTCTGCGCGACGGGATCGACGACGTAGGTCGTGCCCTGGGAACCCTGGTTGGTCCCGACCGCCATCAGCCCCGAGGCCGACGTCTGCAGGTACCGCGGGTTGCCGGTGACCACCGACGACAGGATCTGGGTCTCCCCGGTGCCGTCGAGCTTTATCGTCCACACTTGGAAGTCCCGAAGGAAGTACAGCGCCGAGCCGTCCGCCGACCAGACGGGCAGCGTTCCCTGCGGCCCCACCGGGTGGGCGTCGGTGCCGTCCGCGTTCGAGACCCAGATCGCGAGGTCCTGGGCGCTCTCGAACGCGACCAGCTTGCCGTCGAAGGAGAACTGCGGGTCCACCGGCGTGACGTTCTTGCCGACGGTGGCCGGCCCGCTGGGCACGACCTCGTGCTGGCCGCTGCCGTCCGGGTTGATCTCCTCCCAGGACCAGCCCCAGGAGTAGGCCAGGACGCCGTTGCTCGGTGGCGCCGCGGCGGCGTGCGCCTGCGACGCGGCCAGGACCCCGGTCCCGGCCAGAGCGCCGAACGTGGTGACGGCGCTGAGCGCGAGCGAGGCCCGGCGGCGGACGGTTCTGGGCAAGAGGTCCTCCTCGACAAGATCTGGTTCGGCCGCGAGCCTAAGGGCCCTGAGGATCCGCTACCAGGTACAAGAGTGTGAGGAGAGATAGTGCGAAGGCTCGGAGAATTGCCGCGAAACCGGTGTATCAGCCCTCTGTGACTCAGGACTTCAGGTACGCCAGCACCGCCAGCACCCGCCGGTTGTCGTCCGAGGACTCCGGCAGCCCCAGCTTGAGGAAGATGTTGGAGGTGTGCTTCGCGATCGCGCGCTCGGTCACCACCAGCCGCTCGGCGATCGCGGCGTTCGACCGGCCCTCGGCCATCAGTCCGAGCACCTCGCGCTCGCGATCGGTCAGCACCGCCAGCGGCTCCTTGCGGACTCCGCGGGCCAGCAGCTTCGAGATCACCTCGGGATCCATGACAGTGCCGCCGGCCGCGACCCGGCGGACCGCGTCGACGAAGCTGTCCGAGTCGAAGACGCGGTCCTTGAGCAGGTAGCCGATCGCGCCCGCGCCGTCGGCCAGCAGCTCGGTGGCGTAGAGCTGCTCCACGTACTGCGACAGCACCAGGACCGGCAGGCCCGGCACGACCTGCCGGGCCTCCAGCACCGCGCGCAGTCCCTCGTCGGTGAACGTCGGGGGCATCCGCACGTCCACCACCGCCACGTCCGGCCGGTGCTCCACCAGCGCCGTGACGAGCGCGGGGCCGTCGGCGACGGCCGCCGCGATCTCGAAGCCGTAGGCCTCCAGCAGGCGGATCATGCCGTCCCGGAGGAGAAAGAGGTCTTCGGCGAGGACGACGCGCACGGCAGCTCCATGGTCACGACGGTCGGACCGCCCTGCGGACTGCTCAGAGCGAGGATCCCGTCGAAGGTAGCAAGCCGGCGCTCGATGCCGCGCAGTCCGCTGCCGCGGGACGCGTCGGCGCCGCCGATCCCGTTGTCGGTGACGGTGATCTTCAACAGGCCGCCGGCCACGCGCATGTCGATCCAGACCCGCGAGGCGTGGGCGTGCTTGGCGGTGTTGGCCAGGGCCTCGCTGACCGCGAAGTACGCGGCCGACTCCAGGGGCGCGTCCTGGCGGCCCGGCACGTCGGCGACCACCTCGACCTCCAGCGCGGAGTCCAGGGCCAGCGCCCGCACCGCGTCGACCAGGCCGCGGTCGGCGAGCACCGGCGGGTGGATGCCGCGGACCAGGTCGCGCAGTTCGGACAGGGCCTTGGCCGAGGAGTCGCGGGCCTCCAGCAGCAGCTTCTGCGCCGCCTCGGGGTTCTTCTCCAGCAGCTGCGAGGCCGCGTTCAGGTGCATGCCCATGGCGACCAGGCGGGCCTGCGCGCCGTCGTGCAGGTCGCGCTCGATCCGGCGCAGCTCGGCGGCCTGGGTGTCCAGGGCGTCGGCGCGGGTGTCGGTCAGGTGCTTGAGGCGGGCCTCGACCTGGGCCGGGGTCGGGGCCAGCAGCAGCCGGGACCAGCGGGCGTGCGCGTTCAGCAGCGCCGGGGCGAAGGCCAGGCCGATGGCGACCTCCAGGACGCCGACCGCGGTCGGGGCCCAGCGCAGCCCCTCGTTGCCGGCGTGCACGTGCACGAAGGTGTACCAGTCGTTGAAGCCGTTGCGGACCAGGACGTCCCAGAACAGCGAGATCCCGAAGCCCCACACGCCGTTCAGCACCAGTGCCAGCGGCAGGATCGCGATGAGCGAGCCGACCAGCGGGTCGACCACGACCCAGGCGCCGTCGCGCCAGAACGCCGGATCGGTGCCGTGGAACCGGATCCGGTGCCAGTAGCCGGCGAAGCCCTCCTCGAAGCGCGGCGGCGCGCGGTACGGATCCGGGATCTCGACCCCCCGCCATTGCCGCACCTTGGTGCGGCGCAGGTCGGCCAGCCAACGCAAGTAGAGCGCCGTCGGCGGGATCGCGAGCAGACCGAGCCCGATGCCGGCCATGCCGACCACCACGCTCAGGAGGACGTAGCCCACCAGCATGGGGAGCATCATCACGAAAAACCAGAACCCGCCCTCGGCGACCGCGTTCAACCGCTTCTTGGTGTTCGTCATGCCCTCAAGTCTTCTCGTCCGCCCACCGGTGGACGATAGGCCTGCACCCCCTCTTGGGGGTGTACCTAAGTACACCCTGATCATGCGACTCAAGGCCAATGACCGCGGGCTGTTTCCCCGCCAGTCTGAATGGCATGTGGACGACCATCATCTCCGGCGCCGTCATCGCCGCCTCGGCTTTGTCGGGCTCCGCGGCGCATTCCGCTCCGGCCGCCCCGGACCTGCCGGGTATCGGTCCGCTCATCGACCGGACCATCTCGGCACAGCTCGCCGCGGACAAGATCCCCGGCGCCGCGGTCGTGGTCGTCGCGGGGGGCAAAACCGTTGTCGCCAAGGGCTACGGCGTCTCCGACGTCGCGGAGCGGACCCCGGTGGACCCGGTGCGCACCGAGTTCTTCACCGGTTCGATCGCGAAGGTGTTCACCGCGACCGCGGTGGCGCAGCTCGTGACGGAAGGGAAGATCGATCCGAAAGCCCCGGTCAACACCTACTTGAAGGACTTCAAGATCCGGGACACCTACCCGGGCCGGCCGGTGACGATCGAGAACCTGATGACGCACACCGCCGGGTTCGACGACGAACCGCTGGGCGTCGCGGTCCGCGATCCGAAGGACGTGCCGAAGCTCGGCCAGTACCTGGCCGACCACGAGCCGTTGCGGGTGCGCGCTCCCGGAACCCTTGCCGCTTATGACAATTACGGCGTCGCCCTGGCCGGGTACGTGGTCGAGTCGGTCTCCGGGGAACCGTTCGCGCAGTACATGCAGGAGCACGTCTTCGGCCCGCTCCAGATGGCCGACTCGACGTTCGCCCAGCCGCATCCGGCCGGGGTCGACGCGAACCTGGCGAAGGGCTACCGCCCCGACGGCGGCGGCCAGACCGCCGAGGCCGGGCAGTACGGGGCGTGGGCGCCGACCGGCGCCGGGACCGTGGCGACCGCGACCGACGTCGCGAAGTTCATGACGGCGCAGCTGAGCGACGACCCGAGCCTGGGCGCCGGGGTCGCCGAGCTGATGCAGAAGCAGCAGTTCACCATGGATCCGCGCCTGCCCGGCATGGCATACCTGTTCGAGGAGCGGCCGCGCGACGGGCAGCAGATCCTGTTCAAGGACGGGGACGTGCCCGGCTTCCACGCGAACCTGGCGCTGCTGCCGAAGCAGGGCATCGGTATATACGTGGTCTACAACGGCGACGGGACCGACGGCACGGCCGCCTGGGACGGCAAAGCCCTGATCAACACCATCGTGGACCAGTACTTCCCGGACGCCGGCGCCGTACCCGTTGTCGGCGCGCCGGTCCCGGGGCCCAAGGCCGGCGCCTACGCCGGCACCTACCGCAGCGACCGCGTCAGCCGGGGTGACGTCACCCGGGTCGCCGGGCTGGTCGGCGCGGTCACCGTCGAGGCGCACGGGGACGGCACGCTGACCACCGACGGGCTGTCGCAGAACCCGCACGCCGCCGCACAGCACTGGTACCCGCTCGGCAACGGCGAGTTCGCCGAGCAGGGCGGCCCGGACCGGCTGATCTTCGACGGCCGCGGGCACCTGGCCACCAGCATCGATCCGACCGTCGCCTACTACCGGCTCGGCTGGTACGCCTCCCCGAGGCTGCACCTGCCGATGCTGTACACCGGCGCCGGGATCCTGGCCGCCGCTCTGCTCGGGTTCCCGGTCCTGGCCCTGGTGCGCCGGTTGCGCGGCCGCGCCGCCCACCCGCGCTGGGCGCGGAACGCCCGCGTGCTGGCCGGTGTCGCCGGCGCCCTCGCCACCACCTTCACCATCGGGTTCCTCGCGATGACCGGCGACGGCAACGCCTTCGACGAAACGGTGCTCCTCGGCTCGTCCTGGCTGACGGCGCTGCTCGTGCTGAACGCCCTGCTGGCGGTCAGCACGATCGGCCTGATCGCCGGGACCGCGGCGGCCTGGCGGCTGAGCTGGTGGCGGCCGGCGGGGCGGATCGCCTATACCCTCACCACGCTGGGCGCCGTGTCCTTCCTGACCGTGGCCTACACCTACAACCTGGTCTGGCCTTGATGCAGAGCCCTGTTATGGTTCGGGGCTCCCGAATCAGGCCGATCAGCCGAGTCGGGTGAATCAGGTGAATCCGGCGAATCAGGCTTCGAGCACCGTCAGGTCCAGCTCGGCCAGCCGCTCCGGATCGGCCAGGATGTCGATCTGCTTGATCCGGCCGTCCACCACGGTGAAGCCCATGACGGCCATCGGCAGGCCGTCGACGACCGTCACCCGCCCCGGCGCTCCGTTGACGAGCGCCGGCCGCGCGTGGGCCGCGAACTGCGCGAACAGCAGTGCCTGGCGGGCCACCGCCTCGGCGCCGCGCACCAGCTTCGGGCCGGCCGGCAGGCTGCCGTAGTCGGCGCGCAGCACCACGTCGGGGTCGAGCACCGCGACCAGCGCCGCGAAGTCGCCGGAGCGGGAGGCGGCGGAGAAGGCCCGCACGACTTCCTTCTGCCGTCCCAAGTCCGGATCCGGCACGGCTTCGGCGCCCTGCACGCGGCGCCGGGCGCGGCTGGCGAGTTGGCGGGCGGCAGCCGGGGTCTTGTCGACGATCGGGGCGATCTCCTCGAACGGGACGGCGAACATGTCGTGCAGCACGAAGGCCAGACGCTCGGCCGGTTGCAGCGTCTCCAGGACGACGAGCAGGGCCAGGCCGACGGCGTCGGCGAGCAGCGCCTCGTGCTCGGGGTCCAGGCCGGCCTCCGGCGAGACGATCGGCTCCGGGATGTGGACCGACTCCAGCGAGGCCTCGCGGCCGCGGGTCTTCAGCATCGTGAGCGACACCCGCGCGACCACGGTGGTCAGCCAGCCGGTGAGGTTGTCGATGCCGTCGACGCGCTCGGAGTCCTGGCGGCTGAGGCGCAGCCACGACTCCTGCACCGCGTCGTCGGCCTCGGTGAGCGAGCCGAGCATCCGGAAGGCGACCGCGCGCAGGTGCCGCCGGTTCTCCTCGAAGCGGTCGGCGAGCCATTCGGTGTTGATCATCGCGGTCGTCCCGTCCCCTGTGTTCGCTGCCAGCCCTGTGTTCCGGCGTGTCGCTGGTATGACCCGTCGTCGAAGGGCTTTGTGACAGAGGCGGGCGCCGGATCTCAGTCAGCGGCGCCGACGGGGCCGAGGACCTCGGCGAGCCGCGCGGTGTCCGGGCCGAGCCCGGCGTCCTCGAAGGGGATCCAGCGGTGGTCGTCGACCTCGTCGAGCTGGAGCTCGATCGCGGCGGCCGGACCGGTGAGGCGGAAGGCGTAGCGGAAGTCGAAGTGCCAGTGGTCGGGCTCGGCCTTGGCCGGGTTGGCGGGGATGCGGTGCACGTCGACGGCCAGCGGCAGCTCCGGATCGCCGAGCAGGACGAGGTGCTCGGCGGCGAGGCCGGTCTCCTCGCGCAACTCGCGGCGGGCCGCGTCGGCCAGGGTGGCGTCGCCGGGCTCGGTGTGGCCGCCGGGGTTGAGCCAGCGGCCCAGCGCCTTGTGGGCGATCTGGAGCAGCCGGCCGCGGTCGTCGACGACGAAGGCACCGACGGTGACGTGGCCGGGCAGGGTCTTGCGGTCGGTCAGGTGCTCGCCGTCGGCGAGGGCGTCGGTGAAGACCGCGAGCCGCTCGGCCTGGTCCGGGAAGCGGTCGAGGTACTGCGCGACCAGGTGCCGGATCGACTGGTCCGTCACCAAGGCAGCGGGGACTGCGGGGGCAGACAGGGCTGCGGGGGCAGCGGGCGCAGACAGGGCAGAGGGCTGGGGCGGCAGGTCGTTCATACTGCATGATCCCACCGCCCCGGCGGCTCAGGCCTCGGCCGTGGCGCCCGCGGAGACCTCGCTCTGCGTCCGCAGCCGGGACACCGGGGACAGCGCGAGCGGCACCAGCATCAGCAGCGAGCCGGTGCCGACCACGGCGAGCGCCTCGCGGGCGCCGAGCGAGCCGGCCAGCAGCCCGCCGACCAGGCCGCCGAGGGAGCCGCCGCCGAACAGCAGTGTGCGGAAGGCCGCGGTCATGCGGCCCATCATCGGGGCGGGCGTCGCGGCCTGACGGATGCTGATCACCACGATGTTGGCGATGCCCAGGCCCAGGTAGGAGATGAAGAACGCGGCGATGAAGACGGCGAGCTGCGCGGCGCGCGGACCTCCGGCCAGCGGGATGAGGACCGGTCCGGCGAACATCGCCCCCATCGAGACCGCGTAAACCAGGCCGAAGCGGAACCGCGCGATGACGCGGCGGGAGAGCGTCGCGCCGAGCAGACCGCCGAGCGAGGACATGGAGAAGACCAAGCCGATCTGGGCCGGGGAGAGGCCGCGGTCGCGGGACGCGTAGAGCAGGAACATGGTCCAGACCGAGACGAGAGCGAAGTTCGAGAACGGGCCGACGAGCGCGAGGGGCCGCAGGACGCGGTGGCCGAAGACGAAGCGGAGGCCGTCGCGGATCTCGGCGGCGATGCTGCGGCGGGCGGTCGTTTCCGAAGGACCGGGCGGCCGGGCCTCGGGCGTGCGGATCCACAGCAGGGTGACGAGCGAGACCAGGTAGGACGCGGCGTCGACGGCGAGCGCGGTCGGCGCGGTCAGGGCCCCGATGACGGCACCGGCCACCCCGGGCCCGGCGACGTCGGCGGCGGAGGCCGTGACCCCGGTCTTCTGGTTCGCCTCGACGAAGCTCCGCGAATCGCGCACCACCGTCGGGACGAACGCCATCCAGCTGACGTCAAAGAGCACAGAGAAGACACCGATCGCCGCCGCCAGCCCGAGCAGCAGGCCCAGGGTCAGGTGATGGGTCGCGGACAGCAGCGGGATCAGGCCGATCAGGACCATCCGGGCACCGTTGGCCAGCAGCAGGACGCGGCGGCGGCGCATGCGGTCGACGACGGCGCCGAAAAGCAGCGCGAGCAGCAGGTAGGGAGCCAGTTGCAGGAACCTGAGCAGGCCGACCTGGCCGTCGGAGGCGTGGAAGACGGTGACCGCGGTCAACGGGAGGGCGAGCGCGGTGACCTGGGTGCCGAAGAGAGAAATGGTCTCGCCGAGCCAGAACTTGAGGAAGTCGACGTTGTGCCAGAGAGAAGGGGGCGGGGTGTTCTCAGGTGGGCTGTTCTTGGGCGGGCTGTTCTCAGCCGGGCTGTTCTTGGGCGGAGTGTCGTTGGGCGGAGCGTTGTTGGGCGGAGTGTTCTCGGCCGGGTCGTCGGCCGAGGTCGGGGGTCGTACGGCGGCAGCGGTCACGGCCGGGCCTCTCGTCGCAAATTTTCTAACGGATGGATAGCAATCAATCCGTTAGAATCATGCCCGAAGCTGTCTAATGGATGCAACCCCGAGTTACCATTAGATCTATGTCGCCCACGCCACCTCCCCCGACCGCGTCCGCCACCGGCTCCGCCGCCCCGACCGCAGCCCACGTTCCCCTGGCCGTCGACTACGCCAACACCCTGAGCGCCTCGCGCGGCCGGACCAGCGACCACCTCGACAGCTGGCTCTCCGAGCGGGGCATCACCCCCGAGCCCCGCTTCGGCCCGCTGCGCGACGCGATCCGGGACCTGATCGCCGCCGCCGCGGAACAGGCGGCCTACCCGACGTCCGCGCTGGCAACGGTGAACGCGGCGTCCGCGGCGGCGCCGCAATGGCTTGAGCTGAGCGCCGACGGAGCGGTCGTGGCGCGCGCGACGGCGCCGGAGGCGGACCGGCTGCTGGCCGACGTGGCCCGCTCGGCGATCGAACTCCTGTCCGAGGAGCGGCCCGCGGCGCTGTGCGCGTGCCAGGCACCGGGCTGCGTGCAGTTCTTCGTGCGGACGCACCATCGGCAGGAGTTCTGCAGCGCGGCGTGCGGCAACCGGGCTCGGGCGGCGCGGCACTACCAGCGCCGCAAGGAACAATAGGACTCGGGCCCCCAGAGGCGTACCGGAGCCGCAAACGGATCTTCTCACCTGTTCGGCACAAATCATCCCCATCGAAATGCGCCGCGCCGATTTCCGCACCAGGCTGGACGTGACGTCCGGTCGGCACCGCCACGGGAGATGAGACCACCGCCATGAGCCGCCCCAAGATACTCGTCGTCGGTAGCGGTTTCGCGGGCACCGAGTGCGCGCACAAGCTGGAGAAGAAACTCTCGATCGACGACGCCGAGATCCGCCTGGTGACCCCGGTCAACCACCAGCTCTACCTGCCGCTGCTGCCGCACGTCGCCTCCGGTGTGCTGACGCCGCAGGCGGTCGCGGTCTCGCTGCGGCGGATGCTGAAGCGCACGGTGATCATCCCCGGCGGCGCGATCGGGATCGACACCGAGACCCGCTCGGTGGTGATCAGCAAGATCGACGGCGAGGAGATCGTCGAGCACTACGACTACCTGCTCCTGACGCCGGGCAGCGTGACGCGGCAGTTCAACATCCCCGGCGTCGACCGGTTCGCGGTGGGCGTGAAGACCCTGGCCGAGGCGGCCTGGATCCGCGACCACGTGATCGCCCAGCTGGACCTGGCGGCGGTGGCCGAGACCGACGAGGAGCGCGAGTCCCGGCTGCAGTTCGTGGTGGTCGGCGGCGGCTACGCGGGCACCGAGACCGCGGCGTACCTGCAACGGCTCACCACCGAGGCGGTCAAGCGCTACCCGAACCTGGACGGCAGCCTGATCAAGTGGCACCTGGTCGACATCGCCCCGCGGCTGATGCCCGAACTCGGCGACAAGCTCGGCCAGAAGGCGCTGAAGATCCTCACCAAGCGCGGCCTGCACATCTCCCTGGGCGTCTCGGTCGCCGAGTGCACCGAGGACACCGTCACCCTCACCGACGGCCGCAAGCTGCCCTGCCGCACCCTGATCTGGACCGCCGGCGTGGCCCCGAGCCCGCTGATCGCCACCATGGGCGCGCCCACCAACCGCGGCCGCCTGGTGGTCAACGCCGACCTCACCGTCCCCGGCCTGCCGGGCGTCTTCGCCTTCGGCGACGCGGCCGCCGTCCCCGACATCGCAAAGGGCGGCGACGCCATCTGCCCCCCGACCGCCCAGCACGCGATGCGCCAGGGCTGGACGGCGGCGGAGAACGTCATGTCCGCGGTCCGCGGCTTCCCCCTGAAGGACTACCACCACAAGGACCTGGGCCTGGTCGTCGACCTCGGCGGCGTGAAAGCCGTGTCCAAACCCCTGGGCATCCCCCTGTCCGGCCTCCCGGCCCAGATCGTGGCCCGCGGCTACCACCTCGGCGCCCTGCGCACCTTCAGCGCCCGCTTCCGCACCGCCGCCGGCTGGATGCTGAACTCCCTGGTCGGCGACGACTTCGTCCGCACCGGCTTCCAGGCCGAGCGCGCCGCGTCGCTGAAGGACTTCGAGTACACGGACGTGTATCTGACCCGGGAGGAGATCCTGGAACGCACGCGGGGCGGAGCGAGCGGGGACGGCGCCGGGGAGGCGGTGCGGGCGCCGGCGGCGTAGTTGCTCAGTTGTCCGACAGCCGCCGAAGCCCAGCCCTCAAGCCCCGGCGGCTGCCGCCCTACTGCGCTATTGCCCTACCGCGCTCCACTCGCGCCGCGGACTCACCCCACCGCGATCCCGAACAGGTGCTGCGACGTCGAGCTCGACGCCGGCAGGTTCGGCAGCGTCACCGACGCCAGCGTCTTCCCGCTGGGCAGGGCCACGCTGTACGCCCACAGTGAGAACGAGCCGCTTGTAGTCGTGGTGCTCCCGTTGTAGGTCGACGTGTGCTGGTTCGCGTACGTCGCCTTCGCCACCAGCGTGTCGCCGGTGGCCGGGGTGGTGTCGGTCCAGTCGGACAGGGTCAGGGTGAACGCCTGGGTGGTGCCGTCGGTGAAGGTGAGTGTGCCGCTCTCGTTCACGCCGTGCGTGGTGCTGAAGCCCAGGAAGCCGACCTTGGTGCCGGTGCCGGTGCCAGGGCCGGTGCCCGTGACCGCGATGGTCTGGCCGGAGGCGATGACGCTGTCCGTCGTGTCGAACGCCTGCGGGTGCCACGGGCCGAAGTCGACGCCGGCCGCCGTGACATCGGCGCCCTGGACCAGGCCGGCGGTGGCCAGCGCGGTGGCGGAGAAGCTCTTGCCGCTCTGGGTGGCCGAGTTCAGGCTGCCGGCCCAGGCGTTGGCGTCGGCGGTCACCGCGGTGTCGGTCAGGGACGCGGCGAAGGGCAGGGCCGTGTTGTCGCCGGCACCGTTGTAGGCGCCGCGGTTGGGGGCTGCGGTGGCCGACACCGTGTTGCCGAAGTAGTCCTTGCCGCCGTTGGTGGCCACCACCACGCCGGTGCCGAGGTCCGGGGAGCCGGTGCGGAGCTTGATGGCCAGGGTGCCGGCGGCGTCGTTGGTCAGCAGCGGGTCGCCGGTGTGGGCGTGCGCGTCGCCGGTGGAGGGCGCCGTGATGCCGCCGTAGTAGGTGTTGCCGTCGAACGTCGCCGAGGAGTCACTGGCCCAGGAGGCCGTCGGCGCCACGAAGATGTTGTTCTGCCACACCACGTTGCCGCCGAGGGTGTCCGTCACCGGCTTGCCCGGGCAGTAGAAGGTGTTGTTGTAGATGTAGTGCGTTCCGGTGCCGGTGCTGGAGTTCGTGAACCGGCAGTCGTCGCGCGAGATGTTGTAGCGCAGCACCACGTTCGTGGTCGTCGCCGCGCCGCCGCAGCCGGACAGGCAGTCGAGGTAGAAGCCGCCGGCGTTGCCGTACGAGTAGTTGTACTGGTACGTGCAGGTCCCGGTGTTGTTGATGTCGCAGTCCCACGCGGTGGCGTCGTTGACCACGCCCCGCTGCGCGCCGACGGTGTTGTGCTGGAACGTCGGGTTCTTGCTGTGGTACGGCCACATCCCGGCGAAGTTGCCGGCCACGAACGGGTAGGCGCCCAGGCCCAGATCGCTCGCGGTGTTGTACTCCACCAGCGGCGTGTCGCTGTCGTGGACCACGATCCCGTCGCCGCCGGCCTTGGTGATCGTGTTGTGGCCGATGTAGACGCCGGTGAGCATCGCCGAGGCCTCGCCCTCGATCTTGATGCCGCCGCCGCCGACGTCGTGGACGGTGTTGCCGGTGATCGACACGCCGTTGAAGACGCCCGACGACGTCCCGACCCGCACCGCGATGCCCGCCGAGTTGGAGAACCACCCGGCGTTGGTCCCGGTCTTGTCGCCCCAGCCGGCCACGTTCGCGACCTCGTTGCCGCTGATGGTGATGCCGGCCTGGTTCGCCGCGCCGGACGCCTCGACCAGGATCCCTTCGCGCTGGGCCCGCGTCGAGGAGGCGTTCTGCACCTTCAGGCCGCTGATGGTCCAGTAGCTCTGGTCGATCAGGTGCACCGTGTACTCGCCGGCGCCGGCGCCCTCCAGCACCGGCTTGGCACCGGAGCCGTAGGCGTTGACGGTGATCGGCGAGCCCGACGCCCCCGAGCCCTTCGGCGCCAGGACGCCGGTGCACGTCGTCCCGGCCTTGAAGGACAGCGTGTCCCCGGCGGCGAAGGTGTGGCCGCTCGGATCGGCGAGGCTGTTCCACGGCGAGCCCGACGTCCCGGAGCCGTCGCTCGCCGCGGAGCAGTCCACGTAATAAACAGTCCCGGCCGCGTGGGCGGCCGGGACGGAGACGGCCATCAGGCCGACGGTGCCGAGGGCCAGGGCCCCCAGCGCCGAGAAGGAAGAACGCAGATGCGCTCTCACAGGTACGAACCTCCAGTGGGATGGTGGTGCGTGAAAGGTGGTGCGGGAAAGGTGGTGCCGGAAGGGTGGTGCCGGAAGGGTGGTGCCGGAAGGGTGGTGCCTGAAAAGGGAAGAGAAGCTACTTCCCCGCGCCGAGGGTGAGGCCCTCGGTGATCCGCCGCCCCAGCCACGCGTACAGCGCCAGCATGGGGAGGACAGCGATGGAGACCCCGGCGAACATCACGCCGAAGTCCTGGCCGGTGAACTGCTGCTGC
Source organism: Catenulispora yoronensis (assembly GCF_039531695.1). Classification (NCBI taxonomy): domain Bacteria; kingdom Bacillati; phylum Actinomycetota; class Actinomycetes; order Catenulisporales; family Catenulisporaceae; genus Catenulispora; species Catenulispora yoronensis. The sequence continues at coordinate 9,685 of NZ_BAAAQN010000068.1, read as the reverse complement.
GTCAGGAAGTTGACCAGGGCCAGCGGCAGCGTGAAGTTGTCGTTGGTCTGCAGGAACATCAGCGCCAGGAACGTCTCGTTCCAGCAGGCGATGGCGACCAGGATCAGCGACGTCACCAGCCCGCCCTTGGCCAGCGGGAGCATGATCCGCCAGAACGTCATCCCCGGCCCGACGCCGTCCAGCGCCGCGGCCTCCTCCAGCTCCCCCGGCAGGGTGGCGAAGAACGACATCAGCAGATACACGGTGAACGGCAGGTTCACCACGATGTAGAGCACGATCAGCCCGGCCAGATTGTCGATCAGGTGCAGCTTGGCCATGATCGAGTACAGCGGCAGCACGATGATCTGCATCGGGATGCCCAGGCCGAGCACGAAGTACAGGCTCAGGCCCCCGGATACGCGGCCCTGGTTGCGGCCCAGCACGTACGCCGCCGGCGAGGCGATCAGCACGGTCCCGGCCGCGGCCACCGCGACCACCGTCGCCGAGTTCACGAACGCCGGGCCGAAGCCGCCGTCGTGCCAGGCCCGCGACCAGTTCGAGAACTTCAGCTCGGTGGGCAGCCGGAACGGGTGGTTCAGCACGTTGAAGCTCGACTTCAGCGAGCTCAGCAGCATGAACAGGAACGCGAACCCGCAGAAGGCGACGAACAGCCAGATCAGGGCGGTGCCCGGCAGCCGGGCCCAGGGGATCCGGCGGCGGCCGGTCCCGGGGGCCGCCGGCGTCCGCGGATCCCGCTCGGTCGCGGCGCGGGCGCCGCGGGTGGCAGTGCTCATGGAGTCCTCCGTCGCTTCCTTCTGCTAGAGCTCAAGCCGGTCGCGGCTGGTCGCGCGACGCAGCACCACGACCACCAGCACCACCGCGACCAGGGTCACCACGGCGCCGGCGCAGGCCCGGCCGAAGTCGTAGATCGGGCTGGTGCCGCCGATGGTCTCGCCGTAGACGTAGAGGGCCGAGGTCCACTGGTTGGTGGTCGGCAGGTTCCCCTGGGACCCGGAGAAGGCGAGGATGAACTCGAAGATCTTCACCGTGCCGATCGTCCACAGCACCGCCGCGGTGCCGATCACGTCCCAGGACATCGGCAGCGTGATGTGCCGGAACCGCTGCCAGGCGTTGGTGCCGGCGAGCTTGGCCTCTTCGTAGTAGTACGGCGGGATGCGGTCCACCCCGGCCATCAGGATGGTCACGTAGTAGCCCACGTTGATCCACACGATGGCGGCCAGGATCGCCTTGAACTGCCACTCCGGCTTCAGCCAGTCCACCGGGCCCGCGCCCACCGAGTGCAGGGCCTTGTTGGCCATGCCGTCGTGGCTGAGCAGGAAGCCCCAGAACGCGGCCAGCGCCACGCCGGAGACGATGTGCGGCAGGAAGATGAAGCCCTGGACGAACCGGCGGCCCTTCATCTCGCGCAGCAGCAGCATGAAGCCGAAACTCAGCACGAACAGGAAGATCCCGCAGCCGAACAGCAGCTTCAGGGTGTTGAAGAAGGCGTCCTTGAAGGCCGGGTCGCGGGTCAGGTGCTGGTAGTTGAACGTGCCCTTCCAGCGCGGGTCCGAGAAGCCGTCCCAGGTGGTGAAGCTGGCGTAGAACGAGTACCCGGTCGGCACCATGAACAGCACCGTGTACAGGATCAGCGCCGGGGCCACGAACGGCCCGAAGACGCGCCGGCGGCGCCGGGCCAGGGGCGAGCCCTGGACCCGGCGCTGCCGCGCGCCGAGCGTGGTGCTCGTCACGACGCGGACTTCCAGTAGTCGACCGTGCCCTGCTTGCCGTTGGCGACGAACTTGGCCGCCGAGTCCTGGCCGGTGACCAGGCGGATCATCTCCGGGTTCAGCATCTTGTTGGTCCAGTCCGCGTAGTCCACGGACAGGTGCCCCTGGTCGGCGTAGACGGTGCCGGTCAGCGCCTTGCTGATGGAGGCCAGCTGGGCCGGCGGGTCGATGTCGGTGCGCGGGGTGAGGTTGACCGCCTGGGTGGCGATGCCGGACAGCTCCTCCTTCTTCATGAAGAAGGAGATGAACTTCTCGGCGGCGTCGGAGTGCGAGGCGGTCTTGGGGACCGCGAAGCCGAAGAAGTTGATGCCGGTGTCGGTGTTGTCAGAGTCCAGGGCCGGGAGCTGGATGCTGTCGAATGTGAAGCCGGGGGTGGCGTTCGGCGCCGCCTCCGAGGGCACCCAGGTGCCGGACAGGTAGAAGGCGGCCTGGCCCTTGGCCCAGTTGCCCTCCTCGTCGATGCTCTTGGAGGACTCGTAGCCCTTGATGAAGTAGCCCTTGTCCCGCAGGTCCTGCACCTTCTGCGCGGCGGCGAGCACCTTCGGGTCGTCCCACGCGGCCCCGGTCTTGTCACTGGCCAGCTTCTTCAGGCCGTCGGTGCCCAGCGTGCGCTGGAGGGTCAGCAGCACCCAGTACTTGTCGTCGCCGGGCACCGCGACCGGTGCCATGCCCTTGGCCTTGGCGTCGTCGAACAGCTTGATCAGGTCGCCCCAGGTCTTCGGCGGGTTGGCGGCCAGGTCGGGGAACTTGGCGGCGTCGTACCACAGGCCCTCGGAGGACACCTCGTAGGGCGCGATGAACGGCTTGCCGTTCTTGTCGTTCAGGAACGACTTGTAGCTGTCCGGGATGACCTCGCCGATGGTCTTGTCCTCGCCGGTGACCTTGGTGGCGTAGAGGCCGGACAGGTCGGAGGTGGCGTCCTTGGCGACCAGCGCGCCGAGCGCGTTCACCGACTGGTCGACCAGGTCGGCGGCGGCGCCGGTCTTCAGGGTCGGGGTGAGCTTGGTGATCACGTCGCGGCCCTGCCACTGGATGTTCACCTTGATGCCGGTGGCGGCGGTGAAGTCGTCCGCGGCCTTCTTGATCACCTTGGCCTGCGGCTCGTTCTGCTGCCACATCGACCAGTAGGTGAACTCCTTGCTGCCCTTGTCCGCGATGCCGGTCGGGGCCGCGGCGCCGGCCGCCGAGGTCGACGCCGAGCCGCCCGGCTTGTCGGCGCTGCCGCAGGCGGTCAGGCCGGCGGCGGCGACGGCCACCGCGGCGGCTATCAGGCCGGCGCGGTAGGCGTTCGTGCTGGTCTGCATATCGGACTCGCTCTCTCAAGGGGAGAAGGTGGGTGACTGTAGTGGGGGGCTCGGCGGGGGCGCGAACCCGGCTCGGGCGGGGCGGTCGGGCAAGCGGTCGGGCAGGCGGTCTGGCAGGCGGTCTGGCAGGCGGTCGATCCGGTCCGACCGGATCCGGTCGGATCCGATCGCCATCCGGTCATCAAGCGTCACAGTCGCTCGGCGACGGAGTATGTCAGGTAGCTGTCACGCAATGGACGGCAGGGTCTCCGGAAGCACCCGGCCCAGCAGTTCCGCGCCGTCGGACCAGCGCTGGAGCTCGTCGAGCACGAAGCCGCCCAACCGCCGCAGCTCGCCGCCGATCGAGCCGGCGACGTGCGGGGTCAGGGTGAGGTGGGGCAGGTCGAACAGCTCCGAGCCGGCCGGCAGCGGGTCCGGGTCGGTCACGTCGACCACCGCGTACAAGCGTCCGGACCGCAGTTCGTCGGCCAGGGCCGCGGTGTCCACCAGGGCGCCGCGCGCGGTGTTGATCAGGGTGCTGCCGTCCCGCATCAGGGCCAGCCGCCGGCGGTCCATCTGGTACCGGGTCTCCGGGGTGCTCGGCGCGTGCAGGGTGACCACGTCGGCGGCCGCCACCAGTTCGTCGAGCCCGGTCGGCACCGCCCCGAGCAGGCGGATCGCGGTCTCGGGGACGTAGGGGTCGTGGACCAGGACGGTGGCGTCCAGGATCCGCAGCAGCTCCACGACCCGGCGGCCGACCCGGGACAGCCCGACGACGCCGACCACCCGGCGGTGGTTGCCGACCGGGCCGAACGCCTCCGACCAGTACTGCCAGTCCCGGCCGTCGCGCCGCGCCCGGTAGGCGCGCTCCATCTCCGGCAGGCGCTTGGCGGCGGTGATGACCATCGCCAGCGTGTACTCCGCGACCGGCACGGCGTTGTCCGCCACCGCCGAGGAGACGGCCAGGCCGCGCTCCCACACCGCGTCGGTGACGTGGTGCTTGACGCTGCCGCCGGAGTGCAGCACGGCGGCCAGCCGGGGCATCCGGGCCAGCGCGGCGGCGTCCAGCGGCGGACAGTCCCAGCCGGTGACCAGGACCTCGGCCTCGGCCAGCGCCGCGGCCGCCGGCGGCGCGGCGAAGTCGGTGACCACCAGCGCCGGGTCGCCGCCGGCCGGCACGGACAGCGCCGCCAGGCGCGCCTCGGCGGCCGCGTCGAACAGGTGCGGACGCAGCGCGGGCCGTAGAGCCACGGCGACGACGGGACGGGACATGGGCTGGACGGGGCCTCTCGCCGGGACCCGGCCGGACGCGCCGGACAGGTCGGGGTGGATCGGATTCGGTCAGGTCCTGGTCAGGTCCTGATCGGGTCTTGGTCAGAGCTTGGTCAGCGCTCGGTCAGAGTCGGGTCCTGGTCAGAGTTCGGCCAGGGTCGGCCGACAGCGGTCGGCGATCGGTATCGCTCAGCTTTCGAACAACGGTGACCAGTGTCAGAACCAGGTAACCGGAAGTCGATAGGTTCGATGAGAATCGATGAGAATCAAACAAAATCGAAACCACGGCTTGCCGTGATCCCTCCGAGGCCCGATGCTGTGAACGGTTCTGACTGATAGCTTTCGCTCACGCTCGCGCCCCGCCGGGGCGCACGGGGCTGATGCGACCCGCGAGGAGGTGGATCGTTGCTCGCCGCACGACGGCATGCGTTGATCCTGCGGCTGGCGCGCGAACGCGGGTCCGTGCAGGTCGCCGAACTGGTCGGCATCCTCGGCGTCTCCGACGTGACGGTGCGGCGCGACCTGGACCAGCTGGCCCGCTCCGGGCAGCTGGAGAAGGTGCACGGCGGCGCGGTGCTCCCGCCCGGCACCGAACCGGCGGCCGGACGCGGGACCGGACACGGCCGCGACCCCGGCGAGGACACCGAGCTGCCGGTGATCGGCGCGCTGATCCCCAAGTCCTCCTACTACTTCAACCGCGTGGTCGACGGCGTCCGCCGGGTGCTGCGCGAACGGGAGCCCGAGGGCCGGCTGCTGGTCGCGGTGTCGGACTACCAGTCCGGCCAGGACCTGTCGCTGGCCATGGGGCTGGTCGACTCCGGCGCGCAGGCGCTGTTGCTGGCCCCCACCGACGAGGTGGAGTGGGCCGGGGCGCTGGGGGTGCCCGCGGTCCTGGTGGAGCGGCGCTCGCACGGCCCGGCGGCCACCGCGACCTCCTGGGTGCGCACCGACCACGAGACCGGGGCGGGCCTGGCGGTCCGGCACCTGCACGAGCTCGGGCACCGGCGGATCGCCGTGTTCGCCCGCGGCGAGACGCCGACCTCGCGCAGCGTCCTGAGCGGGTTCGAGCAGGCCGCCGAGGCGCTGGCGCTGACCGACTGCCCGCGAGTGGTCGGCACCGATCTGCCCGGCTGGCCGACCTGGGGCCCGGAGCAGATCGACGACCTGGCCGGCCGGCTGCGCGCGGCCGAGGCGACGGCCCTGCTGGTGCACTCCGACGAGGACGCGCTGGCGCTGCTGCAGAACGGCTTCGCCAACCGGTTCGCCGTGCCGCGCGAGATGTCGATCGTCGCCTACGACGACGAGTTCTCGGCCCTGACCCGGCCGGCGCTGACCGCGGTGTCGCCGCCGAAGGAGGCGGTCGGGGAGATCGCCGTGCGCACGCTGCTGGACCTGGTGCGCGACCCCGCGGCCCCGGCCCGGCATGTGGACGTCTCGCCGCGGCTGATCGTGCGGGAATCCACCGGGGTGGCGCGCACCCTGTAGGCGGCTGGCGCGCAGGCGTCATGCGTGGCGGCACGCTCACTATCCGCATGCGCGACGGCAGCGGCCGCGGCTATCGTCAAAGCGTGCTGACACAGGGGGAACAGCTCATTCTGATCGCGCTGGACGCGGACAAGGGAGTCATCCGCAATTCGCGGATCCTGCAGTACGGACTGAACGCGGCCGTACTCTCCGAGCTGCTGAGACAGGGCCTCATCACGCTGCGGCAGCTGGACGGCCGCTGGGGTGTGACCCCGGTCCTGAACGGCGAGCCGCCGACCGGGAACCCGGTGCTCGAAGCCGTCTGGCGGCGCGTGGAGCGGGTCACCGAGGAGGGCGAGCGGCCGCACCCGGCGCTGTGCGTCAAGCAGTGGCTCGATCCGACGATGCACTTCTATCTCAAAGCTCTCAAAGAACGCGGAACGATCGACTGGGAGAAGCCGAAGCAGCCGGCGGCCCGCTACGGACGGTTCGAGCTGCTCGACCCCGAGGCCGCGGCCGCCGCCCGGGCCCGCGTCGACCGGGTCCGCACCGGCGCCAAGGCCGACCCGCCGGACCGGGACCTGGCCGCGATCGCCGCCTGCCTGGGCCTGGGCGACGTCCTCTACCCGGGCCTGCGCGGCCGCAAGAAGCGCGCCGCGCTGACCGCGGCCGTCGACTCCGAGCGGTTCGCGCGGATCCTGGCCCGGGCACTGCCCAGAGAGCAGGGGCTGAAGCTCGCCTTCGAGTCCTCGCGGGACCTGGACATGGCCCAGGCCGCGTCCTACAGCGACGACACCCCATGACCGGCGGCGCCCCCCGGGTCGCCCGCCCGGGGCCACCCCGGTTCCCCCGCGGGCCAGACGTCACCCGCATGCCAGCCGTCGTCGACGTGGTGGCGGCGCAGGATCCGGGCCGGTACCCCGCCGATCAGGCAGTGGTCCGGGAACGAGCCGCGCACCACCGCGCCGGCCGCGACCGCGACGTTGCGGCCCAGCGTGGTCCCGGGCAGGATCACCGACCCGACGCCGAGCCAGCACCCGTCGCCGATGGTGACGGCCTTGTCCTCGGCGTCCTGGCGCCCGATCGGGGTGTCCAGCGCGGTGTAGCCGTGGTTCTGGTCGGTGACGTAGACGTACGGGCCGAAGAAGACGTCGTCGCCGATGTCGATCCGCAGATGCGCCACGATGTGGCTGCCCCGGCCGATGGAGCAGCCCCGGCCGATCCGGATCACGATGTCCTCGCCGAAGTCCTCCCCCGGCCAGCCCACGGCCAGGCTCACCCCCTCGCCGACCAGGGTGCCCTCCCCGATGGCCATGTACCGCTCGTTGTAGAGCGCGCCAAGCGGGAAGGACAGCGCGGCGCCGGGCCCGAGGTGGGCGAACCGGTAGCGGCCGGGGTTGCTCGACGTGATCCGGCCGCGCACACGGGCCCAGTCCCACACGCCGCGCACGGCGGCGGCGGTGAGGCGGTCGAGCCAGCGGGAATGGCGCACGGGCGTCGCTTTCGCATGATCACGGTGGAGTCGGCTCAGCATACGGCGGCCCGGCCCGGGGCGCGTCCCGGGACCCGCGCCGACCGGCGTAGGCAGGCCCGGAACCACGCGATATGGTGTGCCGTCCCATTGCGCCGTCCGCTGCATCCGCGTGAAGGAAACCCCAGCCGATGACCGTCTCCGACGCCCCGGTCACCACCTGCTACCGCCACGACCGCCGGGAGAGCCACATCCGGTGCACCCGGTGCGACCGCTACATCTGCCCGGACTGCATGCGCAGCGCCGCCGTGGGGTTTCAGTGCCCTGACTGCGTCCGCTCCGGCAACAAGGACGTCCGCCAGGCCCGCACGGTCTTCGGCGCCGCCGCCGGCACCACCACCCCGGTGGCCACCATCGGCCTGATCGTCCTGAACTTCGCCGTCTACGCCGCCGAGCTCCTCCACCACTCGGTCTCCGACCGCCTGGCGATGCTCTCCGACGCCCTGACCGGCCCGAACGACGCCCTCTACCAACCGATGGCCGCCCCGCCCGGCTTCCACGCGATCGGCGTGGCCAACGGCGAGTGGTACCGCCTGATCACCTCGAGCTTCGTCCACCTGCTGCCCTCCGACCCGCCCTTCGGCCCGACCCACATCCTGTTCAACATGCTGTCCCTGTGGATGTTCGGCGTCGTCCTGGAACAGCACATCGGCCGCGTCCGCTTCCTGGCCGTCTACCTGATCTCCGCCGTGGGCTCCTCGGTCATGTGCTACTACCTGACCGAGCCCTACCTCCACACCGTCGGCGCCTCCGGAGCCATCTTCGGCCTGATCGGCGCCTACTTCGTCCTGAGCCGCCGCCTCCACTTCGACCCCCTGGGCGCCCAACGCCAACTGGTGATAGCCATCGTCTGGCTGGTCCTGTCCGCCAAAGCCACCTCCTGGCAGGGCCACCTCGGCGGCCTCCTCACCGGCGTCGCCGCCGCCCTGGTCATCGCCCACGCCCCCCGCCCCCGCCAAGCCGCCCTCCAAACCGCCGGCCTGGCCGCGATACTGGCCCTCCTGATCGGCGCCACGGCCTACCACACCACCACCCGCCACACCGACGACGCCCAACCCCGCGCGACGAAGGGCCAGCCCCATGGACTCCACCCTGCTGTGGCAGGTGATCACCCAACAGAAGACCTGGCTGGACCACCACACTGACCCGGCCCAAGCCCTACCCCTCCGCGTCCTGAAACTCACCGAAGAAGTAGGCGAAGCAGCCGCCGCCCTGATCGGCCTCACCGGCCAGAACCCCCGCAAAGGCATCACCCACACCACCACCGACCTCGCAGCAGAACTCTGCGACGTCATGGTGACAGCCGCCGTAGCCCTCGCCACCCTGGTCGACAACCCCGAAGAGACCCTCAACGAACACGTCGGCAAGCTCTACACCCGCTCCCTGACCGCCGGCGCCCCACCCCTGTCCCCCCTCGGCACCGGCCCCGACCACGCAGCCTGGGCAGCCTCCCTCCCCAAGGTAGTGGCCAGCGCCTCCCTCCTCCTCACCGACAAAACCAACCGCACCCTCCTGGTCCACCAAACACACGGAAGCACCACCCTGTGGAACCTCCCCGGCGGCGGCCTAGAGGCAGACGAATACCCCGCCCAAGCCGCCCGCCGCGAAACCCTCGAAGAGATCGGCCTCGACATCAACCCGGGCACCCTCCTGATGCTCGACTGGCGCCCCCGCAACGACGCCCGCCCCCCACTGGTGCAGTACGTGTTCGACGGCGGCACCCTGACCGACGAGCAAACCGCCCAGATCAGCCTGCAACCGGGAGAAATCTTCGACCACGGATTCTTCGACCTGGACGGCGCGAGGGAACGACTGGAACCACACACCTTCGAGCGGCTGGTGCGACTGCTGGCGGTGCGCGACGGCACGGAGAGCTTCCGGGACTTGGAGCAGGGGCAGCTGCGGGATTGAGGCAGCGACCGCGCGAGCACTGCGGCGGCGGCCAACAGAACCGATCGGCCATCGCAACCGGCAGCGGCCAACAGAACTGATCGGCATCGCAACCGGGTGCCTCGCCACCACCTCAACCGGCGGCGGTCAGCAGGACCGGTCAGCATCACGACCAACCGCCTCGCCACCACCTCAACCGGCAGCGGCCAACAGAATCGGCCAGCATCACGACCAACCGCCTCGCCACCTCCACAACCGGCGGCGGCCAGCAAAACCGGTGGTCATCGCGACTGGTCGCCTCGCTTTTTGCCAAAGTTAGGTCTTCGGTTCCGGTCTTTCCGTCGCTTCGGCGGGCGTAGCCAATCGCGCCGCCCAGGCGGTGTCAAGGCTCGCATCAGCCAGGGCACGGCACCCAAAGGGTCGCCTTGATACCGCCTGGGCGGTGTGATTCCTTCAGGCGACGATGCGACGGAAAG
>NZ_BAAAQN010000067.1:0-64910 GCF_039531695.1 Catenulispora yoronensis | reverse complement strand
AAATCACACCGGCCACGCCCCAGGCCGACAAACTCGTACCACCAGACGAGAACGCAGAAGCCCTGTCGGCGGTACTGTAGGCAAAGCCCTGCCGACGTGACCGAGGAGAACAAACCAAAAACCCAGGGAGAGAGCTGACAATCACTGGGTAGGGGGCTGGGCGCCTCGCTGACTACGGCCGCCGGGAAGGTTCAAAGCAAAAGCGGCGGACAGCTGAAGGCCTCCCCGGGTGGCTGAAGACTCTCTCGCATGGGCAGCTAAAGCCCCTGCCTCACCGGCGGCCGAAGGTTTGCCAACCGGCGGCCGGAGGGCTGAAGTGGCCGCCCACTGCCCCGGATCCTTCAGTCCTCTCCCTGGGGTTTTGGTTTGTTCTCCTCGGTCACGTCGGCAGGGCTTTGCCTACAGTACCGCCGACCAGGTGTCAAGTTCATGCAAGCCCAACCGCAGCCCAACAACCATTACCGCAGCGGCATGGACTTGATACCTGGGCGGCGGTGCTGTACCCGTAGGGCTGCCGACGTGAGCGAGGGGAACAAACCCCCACCTCACAAACCGCCAGCGCAGGGACTAGCAGGGCCCACCTATGGAGCTGGCGCCAGTTCTCCGAGGGATCCGAGGCCCTCGCCGGAGGCGCCTGCTTTACCCAGCTTTTGACTTTTGGTTAGCTTTTGACTGGCTTTCAACCCTGCCACCGAAACCCCGCCACCCGATAAACCGGATCCGGCCGCCTAACATCCTGCCCCGGCAACGCCCCCAACTCCCGACAGAGCTCCGCGATCCGCTCCGGCGCAGCATCATGCGACCACGTGAACTGCTCGCGCACCAAGCGGATCCACTGCCGAGGCGACTTGCCCTGGTTGTGCCCCACGTACCCCGAGCCCCCCACGTACTCCAGCCCCGCCTCGGCGGCGACCGCGTTGACCCGCTCGAAGTCGTCCGTCGCAGGCGGAGCCAGCTCTCGTTGAGCCGCGCGGAGCAGAGCCCCAGCGTCGCTCTCGGTCGAGAACTGCGCGGAGTTCTTGTTGACCGTCGTCACCATCACGCCGCCCGGACGCAGCACCCGCGCCGCCTCCCGGACCGCGCCGGCTACCACCTCGGGGCTGACCAGGTGTAGCAGCCACATGAACGTCACCGCGTCGGCGGAGTGGGAGGCGATCGGCAGCCGTGTTGCGTCCCCACGGACCGGGAGCTCCAGGCGGGTCTTGGCGACCTCCAGCATCCCCGCTGAGGCGTCCACTCCGATCACGGTGCGGCCCGGCGCCTTCAGCAGCTCCGAGACGATGCCCGTGCCGCAGGCCACGTCCAGCAGCACCGCCGTCCGCTCTGGGACCAGACCCGGGACCAGTTCCGGGACCAGTTCCAGCACCGCGTTGGCGGCCGCTCGGGCCCGCTCCATGCCCCCGCGCGTCTGGTCGTAGGTGGCGGCTTCGAGATCGTAGTCCAGCACGTCCCGACCCTATGACGTGCGGAGCGTGGACGCCGATGAGTTTCGGCCCGCCGCTTCGTCTACTTCTCTGGACGCGAGTCGCGAGCCCCGTAAGCCTCGCGAGCCCCGCCAGTCCCGCAACCCCCGCAAGCAGACAGACACCCTCCCACCAAGGAGCAGACCATGACCGACTTCATCACCGTCGCCGTCACCCGCGTCATCGACGCCCCCGCCGCCAAAACCTGGCGCGCCACCACGGAGGCGCCGCACTTCGAGCAGTGGTTCGGCGCCGAGCCCGGCACGGCCCGGATCGACCTGCGGGTCGACGGCACGTGGAGCGCCATCGTCGAGCGCGAGGGCGTTGAGGGCGAGCTGACCGGCCGCTACCTGGAGGTGGTCGAGAACCACCGCGTGGTGATGACCGTCCCCAACGGGCCCGAGACGCTGGAGGTCGCCTTCGACGTCACCGACCTCGGCGACGGCCGCAGCGAGGCGACCTCCAGCACCCGCGTGGCGGCCGAGGCCAAGCCGGTCGTGGAGGAGACCGCCGGCGGGATCCTCGCCGAGATCGCCAAGATCGCCGAAGCTCTGTGACGGCGCCCTCGTGATGACCCTCTGACCACGCCGCGAACCGCGTACGTACTCCCCGCAGAGTACGTACGCGACCTCCCCCAGCCGGACGTCCTCCTCCCCGCACGTGGACCAGGATCACTGTAGGCAGGAACCAGAACCCCGACGCAGGGAGAAGCCCCATGAACCCCCGCCCCTTCCGCTTCGGCGCCGTCGCGGCGCTCGCGCCGACCGCCCAGGCCTGGCAGGAGCTGGCCCGGCGGGCCGAGGACCTCGGCTACAGCACGCTGCTGGCCCCGGACACGATGGCCACCCTGGAGCCGTTCACCGCCCTCGCCGCCGCCGCGGCGGCCACCGCGACGCTGCGCGTAGGCACCTTCGTGCTGCCCGCGCCGTTCTACACCCCGTTCGAGATCGCCTGGCGCACCCTGGCGCTGGACCTGCTCTCCGGCGGCCGCCTGGAGCTGGGCCTGGGCGCCGGCCGCCCGGCCGCCGAGACCGAGGTGGTGCACCGCGAACGCCCCTTCGGCAGCCCGGCCGAGCGGATCAAGCAGCTCTCCGACACGATCCACATCGTCAAGGAGGAGGTCTCCGCCGCGGCGGACGGCCACTCGCTGCTGAAGCCGGTCCAGCGCCCGCACCCCCCGATCCTGGTCGCCGCCGGCGGCCGCCGGATGTTCCAGCTCGCCGCCGCCGAGGCCGACATCATCACCCTCGGCCTGGACCCGGCCACCTCGGAGGAGGGCCTGGCCGAGAAGGTCGCCGAGCTGAGGGTCATCGCCGGCTCCCGCTTCGACGACATCGAGCTCAGCTTCAACCTCTCCGGCGTCGGCACGGAACTGCCCGACTTCCTCCGCTACCAGATGGGCGTCGACCCCGCGGAGCTGATCCGCACCGGAGCACCGTCCATCCTCACCGGCACACCGCAGGAGATGGCCGACAAGCTGCGCCGTCGCCGCGACGAACTCGGCATCTCCTACATCGCGGTGAACGGGATGTTCCTGGACAAACTGGCACCGGTGGTGGAGCTCCTCGCCGGGACCTGAGCCCCAGGCCCTCAAACTCAAACACGCCCTAAATCAGGGCCCGAACAGCGTCGTACTGGTACCAGGGCTCGACCAGGATCCGCTCCGGCCGATCGAAGTGTCCGCGGGCGCTGACCCGGTAGTACAGCATCCGCCGCACGCTCTGCGACGCGAAGTTCCCACCGATGTTGTGGCCCAGCAAGTAGTGCGCCAGCAGCAGATCCCCGGCGCGCGCCCGCACCTGCTCCGGCTCCGGCAAATCAATGTCCGGATAGGCACAGAACGCCTCGACACCGCGCTGCCGGAAGTACTCGGCGTGGGCGCGATGCGTACCCGGCCAGACCCACAGGTTCCCCGAGTCCTCAGCCGTCTGGTCAGTGACGAACACCCCCGCCAGCAGCGTGAAAGTGTTCGGCACGAGCGCCGGATCGGGCTCGGGGTTGCGCGCGTCGATGTGCGGCCGTCCCGGCCGATGCGGGAACGGCGGAATGTTCAGCGCGATCTGGACCTGCCACGGCACATCGAGCAGCCCGGGCCGGGCAAGCGCCTCGGCATGGGCGAACCCGCTCGGCCCCTCCGCCCCACCAGCCATCGGCCCGCCGGCCGTCAAAGGCGCGATCAGCTCCGGCTCGTCAGCGGCCTTCGGAAAGTAGAAGTGGTTCCCGACCACCCCCTCGCCGGGCGGATCGGCCTCGACGATCTCGCTGATCCGCCGATGCGCCCGCTCGACCACCTCGGGCGCCACCACGTCCGGGACGACGAGAAACCCGCGTTCGCCGAATTCCTTGAGCTGTTCATCGGTCAGCACGCGCCCCAGGCTATGCAGCGTGCTCGCCACGCCGCGAAGGGTTTTACGCCCGCGCCATCCCGGTCCGCGCCTGAGCCGTCCGAGCCGCCGGCGACCATCCCGGCCCGCGCAGCACGTATCCGGCCTTGTCCCGCCAGCTCCCGGCGCCCCGCACGTCCCGCGCGATCGCCGCGTATTCGTGCACTGCGACCCGCAACGGGTTGTACGTGCCGATGTTCTTCGTCAGCCCGAACTCCACCGGCTCACCCTCCGGCTCGAAGGAGCGGAACAGCCGGTCGAAGACGATGAACACGCCGCCGTAGTTCTTGTCCAGATAGCCCTGATTGGATCCGTGGTGCACCCGGTGGTGCGACGGCGTGTTCATCACCAGCTCCACCGGCCGCCACATCTTCCCGATCCGCTCGGTGTGGATCCAGAACTGGTACAGCAGATTGAGCGAACCGGTGGCGAAGATCATGTACGCCGGGAAGCCGGCCACGGCCAGCGGCAGGATGAACACCGTGCTGCCGACCCCGGTCCAGGTCTGCCGCAGCGCCGTCGACAGGTTGTAGTGCCGGCTGGAGTGGTGCACCACGTGCGAGGCCCACAGAATGCGGATCCGGTGGTTGGCCCGGTGCTCCCAGTAGTAGCAGAAGTCATACGCCGCGAAGATCACGATCCAGCTCGCCGCCGAGCTGCCGATCCGCCACGGCGCCAAGGCGTGCGTGCCCGCGACGGCGGCCACCGTCACCAAGCCCCAGGCCAGATTGCACACGATCGACCCGATGCCCATCGACAGCGAGGTCGCGGTGTCCTTGACGGTGTAGCCCTGCTCGCCCGGGTCCGGGAAGAACCGGAGCGAGAGCAGCTCCAACGCCATGAACAGCACGTAGAACGGGATGGCGAGGGTCGTCAGGTCGATACCGTCGATCACAAGGCGCACGTTACTCGCGAGTAGCGCGACTGACCAGAGTCAGCCGCGCCACCCGCGCGGAAATCCGCCTAGAACGGCCAGGCGTCATCCTGTCCGGCGGTCAACAGCCCGAACATTGTGAACACCTTGTCCGAGAAGCCCCCGATCTCGTACCGGTTCGCGACCCCCGGCGGCAGCGCCGACCGGCCGTAGCCGGTGGTGTTGATCCCGAAGACCGGCACCGACTTCGGGATGAACGCGTCCGCGCCCTTCCCCTTGTCGTAGTAGTACGGGAACGCCTGCATGTCGGAGACGATCACCACACGGTCGTGCCCCTTGTAGGCGGCCCGCACCGACTCCACGATCTGCGTCCCGTAACCGACCTCGCCGACCCGGCTCGTGAACACCTGGATCGAGCGCAGCACGCTGGCCCCCGCCGGCGGCCGGTGCGAGAAGACGCCGTCCGCGAAACCGACCAGATCGACCGAGCCCGTTGTGCTCACCGAACCAACCGAACCAACCGAACCGACCGACCCGACCGACCCGACCGAACCCGCCACGCCGCCGCCCACAGCGCCACCCGATCCACCCGCCCCACCCCGGACCGCCAGCGCCACCCCGATCAGAGCCCCCACATCGACGTGCCGCACCCGCGACCGCGCCGACACCACGCCGTTCATCGAACCCGAGGTGTCCACCAGCACCAGCGTCCGGCCCGGCAGCTCCGGGATCCCGGCGATCGCGTGGCCCAGCGCGCCCTCCAGCGCGTGGCCCCAGCGCAGCGACGGCGCCGCGCGATAGGCCGACAGCCACCGGTACGGCAGCATCCGCGACCGCGCGACCTGTCCGGCGTCCAGGAACCGGGCGCAGACCTGCGACGCCACCTCGTCGCGGACCCCGGCCTCGTCGAAGTTGCGCAGGTTCCGGGCCAGCGCCATCAGCCCCATCGACGGGATCACCGCCTCCCAGGCCGCGGCGTCCATCGGGCCCTGCAGCCAGCCGGCCAGCGCCTCCCAGGTCATCCCGGCCTCGGCCAGCCGCTCGGACCCGCCGTCGGCCAGCAGCACCCCGCGCCGCTCGGCCACCGGCAGCGCCAGCAGCTCCGCGCGCTTGGTCAGCGTCCCCAGCGCCGCCGGCACCGGGTTGTCCCGGTTGTGCCGCCGGTCCAGCGCGTGCCGGAACAAGTCGCCCTGCCACGGCTTGCCGACCGCGGCGGCCGGATGCACCAGGTCGATGACGTCGCCGAACCGGAAGCCCTTGGCGTCCGAGTCGTACTTGGCCAGCGTGTACTCCGAATACAGCCGTCCCACGGCATCGGCGACCCCGCGCTTCACCGGCTTCGGCAGCGCCCGGCCGTAACGGCCGGTCCAGTACCCGAGCACCTCACCGGGCTCGTCGGCCCGCCGGCAGGCGGCCGCGATCAGCTGCCGGTTCTGCCCGGACAGACCCACCTGGAGCCGCGCCCAGACCGCCTCGCAGGCCGCGACGACCGAGGCCGACCGCATGTTCGCCTCCGACCGCAGCCAGCCGACGAACCGCAGCATCCACTCCGGGTCCTCCAGCGCGACGGTGTGGACCAGGTCGCGATACCGCTTGTCCCGATCGTCGGCGGCCTCGTAGAAGGTGTCCTCGCCGACCATGTTCGTGACCGCGAGCAGGAAGAGGTCCGACTTCGCGTCGCGCCGGTACGCCTTGCCGCCCTCGAAAGTCTCAATCGGGTCGTGCCGCGCCTTGTTGAACTTCGCCATAACATCCACCCCGCAAAGAAATGCCTCCCGAGATCAGAAGTCGGCTGCGGTGCTTAAGGAACGTCATAGCCACTAGACCACACGCCCTCTTCCGAAGGCGGGCCGGATTCGAACCGGCACCTTTCCCCTGACTAAGAAGTATCCGCTGCCTGCGCACCGGGAGTGCCATCACAGAATGCTGCTGGAGCCGCGTCGACGTCCAACGAATATCGTGGCTATCATCACGCCATGCTCCCCAAACCGCTGCACGTCGCCAACGAGGGTCTCGCCTTCCTGCTGGAGCTCGTCGCGCTGGTCCTGCTCGCGGTCTGGGGCTTCCGGACCGGCTCGAACGTCGCCGTCCACGTACTGCTCGGCCTCGGCGCCCCAGCGCTGATGGTCGTGGTCTGGGGCGCCTTCGCCGCGCCGCGGGCCCGGGTTCAGCTGCCGATGGCCGGCGTACTGGCGGTCAAGACCGTTGTCTTCGCCGCCGCGACGATCGCCGGCTACGCCGCCGGCTGGCACGCGTTCGCGATCGCCTTCGGCATCGTGGCGGTACTGAACATGGTCATCGCCGCGTTCGACCGGGAGTCGTTGAAGAACGTGACCGCGCGGGAAGCGGCGTCCAAGTCAGCTCCCTGATAACGTCGACCACCGCGTCCACCTCCGCGGCCGTGTTGTAGTAGTGCGGGGACAGCCGCAGCGCCCAGTCCACGTCCTTGTCGACGCCGAAGTCGTACTGCGCGAACTCCCGGAAGCTGAGCGCCGAGTTCACGCCGCGCCCGTCCAGCGCCTTCTTGAACGGCTCCGGCTCCCAGCCGTCGATCGCGATGGTGACCAAGGCGCCGAGCCGCGCGCCATGGTCCAGCACGCGGACGTTCGGCAGTCCGGCGAGCAGCTTGCGCAGGTCGGAGGACAACCGGGCGGCGCGGTCGGCGATCGCGGGCAGGCCGATGTCGCGGGCGTAACGGACGGCCTCGGCACTGCCGATCACGGCCGCGTACGGCATCTCCCACTCCTCGAAGCGGCGCGCCGTCGCAGCAGGCTGATATTCCTCGGCGGAAGTCCATCGCGCCCCGTGCATGTCGATGAACAAAGGCTCGTAGCCCTGTTCCAGAACACGATCGGAGGCGTAAAGGAAACCGGTCGCCCGAGGGCCACGCAGGAATTTGCGGCAGGTCGCAGTCAGGAAGTCGCAACCGATTTCCTGGACGTCGACCTCCAATTGCCCGACCGATTGGCACGCGTCGACAAGATAAAGCAGATCGAGCTCCCGGCAGTGCCGGCCGATCTCGGCCACCGGTTGTATGAGCCCTGAGTTAGTGGGAATCTGCGTGGCGGCCACCAGGCGCGGCCGCTCGCCGCGCATCAACGCGGCCATCGCCTCGACGTCCACGCCGCCCTCCGGCAGGTCCGGCGCGTGCACGATCCGCACCCCGAACCGCTTGCGCAGCGCCAGGAACGCGATCTGGTTGGAGATGAAGTCGTTGCGGGTGGTGAGGACCACGTCACCCGGCTGGAACGGGATCGCCGAGAGCGCGTTGGCGTAGGCGTGGGTAGCGCTTCCCGCGAAGGCGATGTTGCGCGGCGCGGCGTTGAGCAGCGCGGCGGTCTGGATGTGGAACTCGGCCACCTGCTCGGCCCGCGCCGCCGCGGCCTCGTAGCCGCCGATCTCCGACTCCAGCCGGAGATGGTCGATCATGGATTCCAGCACCGGCGTCGCCGGCAGACCGCATCCGGCGTTGTTGAAGTGGATGACCTTCTCGCAACCCGGAGTCTGCGCGCGTAGCGTCTCGATGTCGAGTAGCGGTTCTGCGTTACTGGCGAAAGCGCTATTCTTCCTTCTCATGTCAGACGATAGCACTCCCGCAGTGTTGGCGGGTCGGCTGCGGACCCTGATAGCCGAGCTCTCCGTCGGCGACCGGTTGCCCAGCAGCAGAGAGCTGATACGGCGGCATGGCGTGAGCCCGGTAACGGTCACGCGTGCGATAGCGCTTCTCGCCGCCGAGGGGCTCGTCACTACCCGGCCCGGCAGCGGAACCTATGTCGCGTCGCGGCGCGGGACGAGCGGGTCCGGCGGCCACGGCGGCTTCGGCAGCTTCGGCGGGGACGACAACCCCGCCGGCCCGGCCTTCGGCTCCCGGTTCGGCGGCGACACCGCCTGGCAGACCGTCGCGCTCGCCGACCGCGCCGTCGACACCCGGCCGGTGACCGACGTCCTCGGACCGCCGCCGCCCGGCACGCTCCGGCTCGACGGCGGCTACCTGCACCGCTCCCTGCAACCCACCCGCGCCCTGGCGGCCGCGCTGGCCCGGGCCGCGCGCCGCCCGGACGCCTGGGACCGCACCCTCGGCAACGGCCTGGAACCCCTCAGAGCGGTCTTCGCGCGGGGCGTGGGCGCCGGAGCGGGGCCGGAGGACGTCGTCATCACCGCGGGCGGCCAGAACGCCCTCTCCACGGCTTTCCGGGCCGTCGCGGCACCCGGCGCGGCCATCCTGGTCGAGTCGCCCACCTACCCCGGCGCGATCGCCGCCGCCCGCGCCGCCGACCTGCGCCCGCTGCCGGTCCCGGTCGACGAGCACGGCCTGCGCCCGGAACTGCTCGCCGACGCCTTCGCGCTCAGCGGCGCGCGGCTGCTGTACTGCCAGCCGACCTACCAGAACCCGACCGGCGCCGTCCTCGCACCCGACCGGCGACGGCAGATCGTGGAGGTGGCGCGCGCGGCCGGGGCCTTCATCGTCGAGGACGACTTCGCCCGGCTGCTGGGCCACGGCGGGCCGGTGCCGCCGCCGCTGCTGGCCGAGGACCGCGACGGCACCGTCGTGTATCTGACGTCGCTGTCGAAGCCGGCGGCGCCGAGCCTGCGGATCGGCGCGCTCATCGCGCGCGGGCCGGTGATGGAGCGGCTGCGCGCGGTGCGACACGTGGACGACTTCTTCGTCTCGCGGCCGTTGCAGGAGACCGCTGTGGAGCTCACCAGCGCCCCCGGATGGGTCCGCCATCTACGAACCCTGTCGGCGGCTCTGCGGGAGCGCTGTGCGGCCCTGGCGGCCGCTCTGGAGGCCGAGATCCCGGAGTGGACGGTGTCCCGGCTCCCCGGCGGAGGCCTGCACCTGTGGGTGCGGCCGACGCCGGGGGAGGACGACGCCGTGCTGGCGGCGGCGGCCCGCCGGCACGGCGTCTCGGTCAGTCCAGGGAACCGCTACTTCGCGACGGAACCGCCGGGACCGTTTCTGCGGCTGGGGTTCGCGGCTGCGGCGGACCGGACGGAACTGCGGGAAGCGGTGCGACGGCTGGCCGCGGCGCGGCGGGAGTCGGCGGGGTAGCGGGAGACGGCGCGGTAGCGGCCGGCGCCGCGCCAGCCTTCGCGCCGACCCGGAACCCGGCCGCGACCAGCACCGCGCTGATCCCGATCGCCGCCGCGGCCCAGACCATCCCGGCGTGCATCGCGTGGACGAAGGCCAGGTCCGCCTGGTGCCCGAGCCCGACCGGTCCGTGCTGCGCGGCGATGTGGCGGGCTTGCTCGGCCGACGTCTCAGCCTGCTGCCTCAGGGGCGCGGGCAGTTCAGCCGTCGAGCCGTGGAGCGCCCGCCGGTAGACGATCGACAGCACCGTGCCGCCGATCGCGATGCCGAGGACGCTCCCGGTCTGCCGCATGGTGGCGTTCACCGCGCTGCCGGACCCGGCCTGCTCCAGCGGGAGCGCGCTTAGCACCGCCCCGGTCAGCGGCGCGATCGTCATGCCGATCGCCGCCGCCTGCACGACGGCCAGGACGATGTAGAGCGCGATCGAGGTGTGCAGGCCGAACCGGGAGAACAGCAGCATGGTCACGGTCGACACCGACAGCGTCGTCCCCGTGACCAGGCGCACCGACGTGCGCCTGGCCAGGCGGACGGCCAGCGGCCCGCCGACGACGACCCCCAGCGCGCCGGGGATGCCGATCAGCGCGGCGTGCAGCGCCGAGTAGCCGCGCACGCCCTGAAGGTAGAACGCGAAGTAGTAGCCGCCCGCGCTCATCGAGAGGAACAGCATGGTCAGCGCGATGTTGCCGGTGGCGAACTGGCGCCGCGCGAACAGCCGGGGGTTGAAGCTGGGGTGCTTCAGCCGCAGCTCGACGACGACGAAGGCGGTGGTGAGCACGGCGCCGCCCAGGACCGCGCCCCAGACCGCGGGCTCGCCGAGGGTGCCGTCCTGCCCGGCCCGGATCAGGCCGTAGGAGAGCAGGCCCAGACCGGCCGTGGACAGCGCCAGGCCCGGGAAGTCCAGGCCGCGCCGCTGCGGCGGACGGGAGTTCGGCACCGTGCGGGCGATCGCGACCAGCCCGACGGCGACCACCGGGACGTTGATCAGGAACACCGAGCCCCACCAGAACCGGGCCAGCAGCAGCCCGGCCAGGACCGGCCCGGCGGCGATGCCGACGCCGGCGAAGCTGCTCAGCACCCCGAACGCGGCCGGGCGCCGGGCGGGCTCGAAGGTGAAGCTGATGGTGGCCAGCGTCGCCGGGATCAGCAGCGCGGCGCCCAGGCCCATGACCGCGCGGGCGGCGATCAGCTGGCCGGAGTCCCGCGAGTAGGCGGCGGCGACCGAGGCCAGGCCGAACAGCGCCATCCCGGCCAGCAGGGTGTTGCGATGGCCGAAGCGGTCGCCGAGGGCGCCGCCGGTGAAGGTGACGGTGGCCAGCACGAGCGTGTAGGAGCCGGTGGCCCACTGGAGCTGGCCGGGACTGGCGCCCAGGCCCCGGGCCGGGTCGGCGAGGGTCTCGTAGACGGTGGTCAGTGCGGTGCCGTCGATCCAGATCAGGACCTGGGCGAAGATCAGGACGGCCAGGATCAGGCGCTGGTGGTGTCCGTTCGGCGGGCTTTCGGGCATGACGGGACGACCCCCCAGGATCGGTTGCCGGTGGCGATGGCGCAGGTGACGGTGGGCGCGGGCCGATGGCTCACGCTAGGATCGACAGGTACCTGTCGGATATCAGCCTGACAAACTCGTCAGGTACCTGTCAATCAAGAATGCGGAGTGCCCTGATATGTCCTTGTCCGAGAAGGCAGGCGACGACGGAGTCGTCACTTTCCTGATCCGCCACACGTGGCTCGGCATGCGGGCCGCGATCGAGGACGAGCTCAGCGGGTTCGACCTGACGGTGCCGCAGTTCGCGACGCTGATGATGCTCGACCGCAGGCCGGGGATGTCCGTCGCCGAGGTGGCGCGGGCCTGCGGGACCACCCGGCAGGCCGCGAACGAGATGGTGGCCGGGCTCCAGGCGCACGGCCTGGTGGTGCGCTCGCCGCACCCCACCGACCGCCGGGCGCACCAGCTGCACGCCACCGAGGCCGGGCTGGAGCTGTACGGCAAGGCCAAGCCGGCGGTGCGGCGGCGCGAGGAGGCCTTGGAGGCCGGGCTCGACCCGGAGCTGCGGGCGTCGGCGCGGGAGTGGATGCTGCTGCTGGCGGCGGCGTGCGGGTTCCAGGAGCTGGACTGAGAATCAAGGCTCTGAGGTCAGAGCCTTGATTCTGAGCGGTGCTGTTCGGTTCCGGCCTTGGGCCCGGTTTCGGGCCCATTGCTCAGTGCTCGGTCGCCGAGCCCAGCGATTCTTTGCTGATGGCCCCCATCGACACCGCTCCGATCCGGCCCTGCGGGTCGAACTCGACGGTCGCGGTGGTGCCGCCCGGCAGGTCGGCGTAGACCGTGTCGCCCTCCTGCCGCCACGGCAGCTGGAAGTGGTGGAAGTACCCGGCCACCACCTCGAACGCCGACCGGTTGAAGAACTGCGCGCCGGACATCAGCAGCCGCGGCAGCGCCAGCGGGTCCGGACCGGCCACCGGCACCTGCGGATCGTCCGGCACCATGTACAGCCGCCCGGTCTCGTTGGCCTGCACGCCGATGTAGCCGTCGGCCCGCAGCACGCCCATCGCGCCGAAGGCCAGCATCTCGGCGGCGTACCGCGGGTCGTCGAACCCCGACAGGTCCACCAGCTCCTCGGAGAACTCCGGCACGCCCTGCTCCCGGCCGAAGCCGCGCAGCGCCTCGGCCGCCGCCACCACCGGCAGCTTCCCGAACCCGGGGTTGGCCCAGCCCCACAGCCAGGAGGCCTCGGCGGTGTCGAAACTGCCGAGCACGCTGATCCGCAGCTCCCTCCCGGACTGCCGGTACCGGCGCTCGTCCAGGTTCACCGTCCACGGCCCGATCGGCAGGAACTCGTTGAACTCCTCGATCTGGCGCATGCCCCAGGCCGCGTGGGGCTCCGCCATACGGAGGAAGGCATCGCTGAACGCAGAAGTCACGTGTCGACAGTAGCGGGGCTCGGCAGTTTCTGTCGGGGCGATGTCTCAAGCAGCGAGAACACGCGCAGGTGAACGCCTTGATCTTTGCCTTCGGCAGGTGAGGTCGGCCCGGGTGCCGCGGCCGCCGCGGACCGCACGCTGAACGAGCCGCCGGTCGGATCAGGATCCTGCGACCCAGAGCCGCCGGGAAACCCGCGTGCTACGAGCCCTCGGCCTCCGGCAGCGTCGCCGCGATCCCGGCGATGATGCGGCCCAGCGCGCGCTCGAAAAGCACCTGTGGATCGGACTCGTGCGGCGTGCGGGCCTCGAACACGATGCGCCGGACGTAGGGCAGCTCGCCGGACTCGACGAGGGAGACCACGTACGGCTGCCAGTCGGGATGCATGTTCGCGTGGTCCTCGGCGCCGGCGGCCGCCATCGCGCGGGCCGTGTAGTACTCCTGCTGCGCGTGGCCGACGGCGAACGTCCGCACGATCTCGGCGACGTCCATCATCTCGTCGATGTCCAGGCCCAGGCCGTCCAGGCCGGCCAGCGTCACGTCGACCATCCGCATGATGGTGGGCCCGAAGATCGGCCCGCGCATCATCACCTCGGCCCACCAGGGGTGGGCCAGCACCAGGCGGCGCAGGTTGGCCGCCATCCGCCGCATGGTCCGGTCCCAGTCGGGCTCCGGCATCGCCTCCCAGTGCCGCCAGTCCTGGCGGAGCACCTCGTCGGCCATCAGCAGGTGGAGCTCGTCCTTGTTCCGGACGTAGCGGTACAGCGACATCGGGCCGGCGCCGATCTCGGTGGCCACCCGGCGCATCGACGCCGCGTCCAGGCCCTCCGCGTCGGCCACCGCGATCGCCGCCTTCGCGATCTGCGCGCGGCTGTAGCCGGGGACCCGGCCGCGGCCGGTGACCTCGGGCCGCAGCCAGATGACGGCGTCGTCCTGATCGCGCATCCGTCCATCGTAGTCATTGCGTACGGCGCACGCATAAGCTACGGTCCATTGCGTACGACGTACCCATAGGAGGGCTGATGCCGGAGACATTGCTGGAAGCGGAAGGCCTGCGCAAGCGGTTCGGGGCGACCCAGGCCCTGGACGGCGTGGACCTGACCGTGCCGAACGGAGCGATCATCGGCCTGCTCGGCCCCAACGGCGCCGGGAAGACCACGATGCTGCGCATCCTGTCCACCCTCACCCGCCCCGACGCCGGCCGGGCGCGCGTCGCGGGCTTCGACGTGGTCCGCGACGCGGCGCGGGTCCGCGCGACGATCGGGCTGGCGGGCCAGTCCGCCGCACTCGACGAGAAGCTCACCGGCTACGAGAACCTGCTGATGTTCGGCCGGCTCTCCCGGCTGCGGGAACGCGACGCCAAGGCGCGCGCCGCCGGGCTGCTGGAGCACTACGACCTCGCCGGCGCCGCTGGCCGGCTGGTGTCGACCTACTCGGGCGGGATGCGACGCCGGCTCGACCTGATCAGCAGCCTCATCGTGGCGCCCCGGCTGCTGTTCCTGGACGAGCCCACCACCGGGCTCGATCCCCGCAGCCGCAACGAGATCTGGGAGACGGTCCGCCAGCTCGTCGCCGACGGCACGACGGTGCTGCTGACCACGCAGTATCTGGAGGAGGCCGACCAGCTGGCGGACCGCATCACGATCGTGAACCACGGCCGCGTGGTCGCCGACGGCACCTCGCACGCGCTGAAGGCGGCGATCGGCACCCGGGTGCGCGTCGTACTGCGCGACGGCGCCGATCAGGCCCGGGCCGTGCGGCTGCTCAGCGCGGCGACCGGTTCGCCGGCCCACGCCGGGGCGACGGCGCACGAGGTGGAAGGGGCCTGCGACCCGACGCTGAGGATCCCGGCCATCGTCCGCGAGCTCGACGACGCGGGGGTCGTCGCGGAGGACGTGACTTTGCAGACGCCGAGCTTGGACGAGGTGTTCCTGGCTCTTACTGGGAGTGGGAGCGGGGGCCGGAGCGGCGGCGCGGGCGAGAGCGGGAGCGGTGGCGCCGGCGACGGCGCGGGCGACGGCAGCCACAACTTCGTGTCCGCCCCGACCCCTGACCCGACAACCGTCCCCAGCCCGGAAAGCCTGAGCCGATGACTGAAAACGCCGTCCTCCCCCTCACCGCCGACACCCCGCTGCGCCGCGCCGCCCTGGCCCTCCGCGACGGCCGGGCCATCGTCCAGCGCAACCTCGCCCAGCTCCGCCACGCCCCCGGCGAGATCGTCGGCGCCGTACTCTTCCCCATCATCATGGTCGTGATCTTCGGCTTCATCTTCGGCAGCGCGATCACCGTGCCCGGCGGCGGCAACTATCGCGACTTCCTGATGCCCGGGATGTTCGCGATGACCGCCACCTTCTCCGTGATCGTGACGATGAACAAGGTCGCGGCCGACAACGGCAAGGGCGTGATGGACCGCTTCCGCTCCATGCCCATGGCCCGCTCCGCGGTCCCCTTCGGCCAGACCGGCGCCGACCTGGTCATGTCCACCGTCGGCTTCGCCATCATGGCGATCGTCGGCCTCGTCGTCGGCTGGCGCACCCACGACGGAACCGCCTCCGCCCTCACGGCCCTCGCCCTCATCCTCCTGTTCGCCTACGCCCTCCACTGGGTCGGCGTCCTCCTGGGCCTGATGTTCAAGAACGAATCCACCGCCGACCGCATGACCCCCCTGGTCTTCCCAGTGACAATGCTCTCGAACGCCTTCGTCCCGACCAACGGCATGCCCACCTGGCTCCGCGTAATCGCCGACTGGAACCCGGTCTCCGCCCTGACCCAGGCAACCCGCCACCTCTTCGGCAGCCCCGGCACCGTCACCAGCCACGCCTGGCCGATGCAACACCCGGTCCCGGCAGCACTGCTGTGGGCAGCGGCGATCCTCGTGGTGTGCGTCCCGGTCACTGTGCGCCGGTATCAGCACGCGGGTCGGTAGGCCGGCCGGTGGGCCGGTAGGCGGGGAAGGGATCCGGCGCCGCCGGGGGCCGGATCCAGGGACGGCGGTCGCGCGTGTGCGAGATCGCCGTCCCTGGCGTCGTGTAGGTAGCCGATTGTTCTGGCGGCGGGAGACTGGCTGGCCTGAGGAGTTGGTCTGCTTCCCAGTCCTGGCGGAGGGTCATCCGTCCCGTTCGGCTGGCGGAATATCTCTCGTTGCCAGGTTCGCGACATTCGTTCTGCTGAACGTGTGTACCGAGAACGTGCCAGATTGCTGCTCATGCTGGGACAGCCAGCAGATCTGGTGGAATTAATTCGTGGCACGGCAGGTGTCGTCCTGCTTGCATGTCGTCGTGGCTTTGGGCAGAGAGGAACTCCTCGCAGCGCACGATTCCACCTTGCGCGACCACGCCCCCGCACATCCGCGGCTCGGGACCGTCGTCGAACGGATCGGACCGCTGATCCTTACCCACTGTGGCACTCGCTGCATCGTCGAACACCCGGCCCTGGACGCCGAGGCATCGGCGTCAGCCGCGCAGCTTGTTGCGCAGGTACAGGCGTCCGCAGCTGAGCGTGTGGAACCACTGGAGTGGCGCGTGTTCGCCCACGACAGGGCGGCATCGCAGTTGGCCGAAGCGCTCGACGGGGCAGGGTTCACTGCGGGTTGGGAGCGTAGCGTCCTGGTCGGTGAGGCTGCCGAACTCGACTTGCCCCAGCCTGCAGCGGAGTGCAAGGTCGCCTCGTTCCGTTGGGAAGAGGCGGAGGCTCGGCAGGCACTCGAACTGTCTGCCCGCTCCGGCCCGCACCGGGTCCCCTTGGAGGCCTGGCACACGATGCGCTCCACTCCGAATTGGGACGTCGACATCCGCGTGCTTATCCACCGAGGCAGGGCGATTGCCGCCTGTTGGCTGGAGAACGTCAGGGATACTGCGTTCGTAACGGTCGGCGGCCTGACCGCGCCCCGATCTGAACTACTGGCGGAGCTTCCCCTGTGGCGGCTCCGGAAGCCGACCAAGAAGTTCCTCGTCGTCGATGCTGACGGCGACTTACGCGACGCCCTGCTTGCCGCCAGCTTCTGTGAGGTCACGACGGTTCAGTCGTACCACTGGGCCCCACCGGGCGAGCCCGCTGCAGCCCCACCCGCAAGACAGTCTCTCAACGACGCCGAGTACCTGCACATCGCGCGTCGCTGTGAGGCTCGCATCGGCTTCGACTACGCCAGCGGGAGCGGACGGTACAGCGTGCCAATCGACTCGCGTACCTGGTTCTATGGCATGTTCGGCGGATCCGGCGATCCGGTGATCGCGGCCGCCGAACGCGTCATCGAGCTTGGCCTGCGCGCCTGTGTCCCGCCAGGTGAGTGGGTGTACGAATACCGCCCCTATCTCAACGGCTGGGAGTTCGACCCGCATCGCGTGGGTAATCCGGGGCAGCCACGCTGGCCTGGAAACGCCCTCGCCGACCGCGAGTTCCAGTTTCTCACCACCGCTGACGCCCGCCTGGGCACCTTCGGTCAATACGCCGAACAAACTCTCGTCGTCTTCGGCAACGACCTCATCGAGCAAGTCGGGGAGGAACTGGACCGCCTGCTCGGCGGCGGAGCCTGGACGTTCGACTGAGCCGACTGAGCCAACCGGGGCGGCTGGGGCGGACGGCCATAATTCGGCTGCTGCCGAGAGTCTGGTGCGGCGTCTCGCGCCCGGCTGGGATGTCGATCCTGGCCGAAGGCACTGATCATCTGGACAGCGCCACCTTTTTCAGTTCAGTGGCGGATCCGCCTACGCCCCGCCATCAGAGCTGGGAATTCGCCACCCGAAATGGGTCCCTACAGACCCCTACAAGCCACCTCTCAGCTCTGCGCCATATCCACAAACCGCGAGTAATGCCCCTGGAACGCCACCGTGATGTTCGCGGTCGGGCCGTTACGGTGCTTGGCCACGATCAGGT
The DNA here is from genome assembly GCF_039531695.1 of Catenulispora yoronensis. NCBI lineage: Bacteria > Bacillati > Actinomycetota > Actinomycetes > Catenulisporales > Catenulisporaceae > Catenulispora > Catenulispora yoronensis. The sequence continues at coordinate 47,311 of NZ_BAAAQN010000067.1, read as the reverse complement.
CGGCCTCGCCCGCGCGCGGGGACTCGCGCTCGTAGGCGTCCTCGCGGTGCAGCAGGATGATGACGTCGGCGTCCTGCTCCAGCGAGCCGGACTCGCGCAGGTCGCTCATCATCGGCCGCTTGTCGGTGCGCTGTTCCGGGCCTCGGTTCAGCTGGCTGATCGCGATCACCGGGACCTCCAGCTCCTTGGCGAGCAGCTTCAGCGACCGGCTGATCTCCGAGACCTCCTGCTGCCGGTTGTCCGGCCGCTTGGAGTTCGCCGCGCTGTGCTGCATCAGCTGCATATAGTCGATGATCACCAGCTGCAGGTCGTGCCGCTGCTTCAACCGCCGCGCCTTGGCCCGGATCTCCATCATCGACATGTTCGGCGAGTCGTCGATGAACAGCGGCGCCTCCGACACCGGTCCCATCCGACGCGCCAGGCGGGCCCAGTCCTCGTCGGTCATGGTGCCGCTGCGCATGTGGTGCAGCGCGACCCGCGCCTCGGCGGACAGCAGGCGCATGATGATCTCGTTGCGGCCCATTTCGAGGGAGAAGATGACGCAGCTCAGGCCGTTCTTGATGGAGCAGCTGCGGGCGAGGTCCAGGCCGAGGGTCGAGTTGTGGGTCGGGATCCACGATCGGCCCGCCAGGTAGAGGTGGTCCTCGTTGTCGACCTCGACGCAGCGGACCGGGACGGACGCGATCGGGCGGACGTCGACGATGTAGCGCCGGCCAGTGGTCGGGTGGTTCCGGGCCGTCAGTCGCACGGCCTTGCGCGTCAGCCGGAACACCTGGTCGGCGGGCGTGAAGGTCACCGTGTACGCGGTGGACGTCGCCTCGCTCCGGCCGGCGACGCGCTTGGTCGTCAGGGTGGCCCGGTAGCCCAGGCTGAGGATCAGCTCGTGGGCGTCGGAGGCCAGCCGCCGGTTCGTCACCGAGAACTGCACGGTGCCCGTCCGGTTCACGTAGCCGTCGCTGTCCAGCAGCCCGGCCAGCAGGGCGCGTCGCTGGCGCACGGACGCCCGCAGGTACGCCGCTGGGATGTGCTTGTCCCCGAGCACCCCCATCGACCGCAGCAGGCCCTGGACGGTGCCGTGCGCGTTGTGGCAGGCCTGGCACCGCCGCAAGCCGCTGGAGGGCTGCCCGCAGTCCGGGCACGACGGTGCCGCGACCGGAGCGCTGAGTGACCGCGCGCGTCCGCCGCAGACCTTGCCGCAGATCCGGACCTGCGAGGTCTTCGGCACGAAGGTGACCCCGCACACCGCGCACGCGCGCTCGGTGGTCTCCGCCGCCGGGAACCGCAGCGAGTAGGCCAGCGGCCCGTTCGCCGTGACGACGAAGCCCTCGGCCTCCAGGTTCGCCACCACTTCCGGGTCGGCCGTGGTGAACCGGGCGGCATCGGTGTGCCCGTCGCCGAGCCAGATGCCGAGCGCGTAGGGCGACAGCGGCAGGTCGGCGTCCGGCAGCTCCACCGCCGCGGCCACGGGTACCGAGTGGTTCAGGCGCGGCTCCGCGGTCTCGCAGCGCAGAGTCCTGGCGATCTCCTCGGTGGTCTTCACCGATCCGGTGGCCCGTGGCGGCCGGGGTCCGCCCGCGCCGACCAGGGCGTGGGCTTCCTGGGCCGCACGCCGCGAGGCCCGGGTCTCGGTGAACCACTGGTGCTGCGCGTCGGCCACGATCACCGAGCCGTCGGAGAACTCGACCTCGTAGCAGGGTCGGCCGGTCATGACCTCGGTCGCGGCCACCACGCGGGTCGGGCGGCCGTCCGCGCCGAGCAGCCGGTCGCCGACGCGGACCGCGCCCATCGTGGTCCAGCCGGCCGGCGTCGGCAGCGGCGTGTCCAGCGCCAGGGCCTTCCCGATGGCCGGCCGCGCCGCGATGATGATCATCTGTCCCGGGTGCAGGCCGTTGGTCAGGGCGTCCAGGTCGTGGAAGCCGGTGGGGACGCCGGTCATCTGGCCGGAGCGGTTGGAGATGGACTCGATCTCGTCGAGGGCGCCTTCCATGGCGTCCGCCAGGGGGACGAAGTCCTCGCTGGAGCGGGCGTCGGTGACGTTGTACATCTCCTGCTGGGCGGCGTCGACGATCTGCTCGACGTCGCTGCCGTCGGTGCTGTAGCCCATCTGGACGATGCGGGTGCCGGCCTCGACCAGGCGGCGGAGGATCGCGCGTTCCTTGACGATCTCGGCGTAGTAGCCGGCGTTGGCGGCGGTGGGGACCGAGTTGATCAGGGTGTGCAGGTAGGGTGCGCCGCCGATGCGGTTGATGTCGCCTTTTTTGGTCAGCAGGGCGGCGACGGTGACCGGGTCGGCCGGCTCGCCGCGGCCGTAGAGTTCCAGGACGGCGCCGAAGACCGCCTCGTGGGCCGGCTTGTAGAAGTCGTTGGCCTTGACGACCTCGATGACCTCGGCGATGGCGTCCTTGGACAGCAGCATGCCGCCCAGCACCGACTGCTCGGCCGGGATGTCCTGGGGCGGGGTGCGTTCGAAGCCGCCCTGGTAGGCCTCGTCGGCGGTGTACGGGAGGTCGTCGATGCTCATGTCCCGCCTCCCTTGCCCGTGCCGTGCCCGCCATGAAACCGAGGTTGGTCCGTACGCCTCACCGTGGGTCCACGGTACGGCGGGGGACTGACAGTCGGGCCTCCAGCCTCCACGGTACGTACTCCGGGCCCGAATGGTCGAGACGGCCGTCCACACCCCCTGTGGATAACCTGTGGAAAACTTGGGGAAAGCTGTGGAGACACGCCGATGAGCCTGGGGACAGAGTGTGGAAGCCCCCTGTGAATAATGCCGCCGGCGGTTGATCGTGGAGTCCTGACGTGCACGGGAGCGTCGCCAAGTTGTCCACTGCCTGTGGAGAAAAATTTTCCGGCAAGAATCTTGCTGGGGGTCCGGTCCTTTGCTAGTCGGCGCCGGCCGTCCACAACCGGCAATGCCCGCCGATGCCGGCCCCCACACCTGGGGAAGGCCCCCGGCGGCGCCGGACCCCGGACCGCGGCGCCGAACGCCCGGCGCCGGACCCCCGGCGCCGGACACCCCGCCGCCCGATATCCGCCCGGCCCGCCCCTAAACCGCCTTCCCCGTCATCCGGTCCAGCAGGTTCCGCGTGGCGCCCTGGATCCGCGAGTCGACGAACCCCGGCGTCGACAGCCCATGGTTCCAGTAGAACGTCCCGGCGTTGAACACCCACGCCCCGGAGTCCCTCTGATGCAGCACGGTGTGCGCCGGCATCTTCGCCGGCTTGTCGTTCTTCCCGTTCCCGGTGAACGGCGACACCGCCAGATACGTGACGTCCGGCCCGTCCTTCCCCGGCCACACCTGGTCGGCCTCCCCGGCCACCAAGTTCGGGATCCGCTCCCCGTCCCGCACCCCGGTCCCGCGCCAGAACCAGTGCCCGGCGGAGTCCACCACCAGCGGCTGCGGCTTGGCGTCGGTCACCACCGACTTGTACATCGCCCCCAGCAGCGACTGCTCCGGCTGCCCGATCACCCGCCACAGGTTGGTCTGCACCTCCCGCGACCGCGCCCCCGGGTCGGCCCGCTCCTTGTAGCACGTCACCTGCCGGTGCTGGGCGCCCTCCGCCGACGCGTCCAGCCGGATGTGCCAGTACAGGTTGTTCGCGGCCATGAACGCCGCGCTGACGCCCTTGTCCAGCGCGGCTTCGAGCGCCGAGCGCATATCCGACGACCAGTACTCGTCGTGCCCGGAGAACACCAGTGCCTTGTACTTCGTGGGATCGATCCGCCCGGCGTGCAAATCGATGCTCGAAGCGTACGAAACGGTATAGCGCTGCGCTTCTACCCAACTCACGAATGCATAGTCAAGGTCGAAATATGTCGGAATCCCGTCACCGACATAAGGCCGGTCGAACGAAACCCGGGTCGAGCAGATGTCCGTCGACCCGTATTGTCCGGTGGGCGTCCAGGCATGGTAAAGACTTGATCCGATCTTCTCATCCCACGGATACATGTTGTATGCCTGGTAAGTGGTGAACGGCAACACCACCAGCAGGTCCGCACTCTGGCGGTCGTCGCGCACCACGAACGGCGCGACGCTCCGGAACTTGGCCTCGTTCTCGAACGTCGCCACGTACAGCCCGCTGGTCCAGTCCGCCGGCACCTCCAGCCGCCACGACGCCGTCCACGGCGCCAGCACCGTCCGCGTCGGCGCCACCACCCGCGGCAGGTCCTGTGTCGTCCCGGCCAGCGCCGGGCTGGTGGCGACCAGGTCCGAGGCCCGGTCGCGCGGCGTCTGCCCGAGCCGGAACACCTTGACCGTGAACTTCTGCGCCGGGCTCACCGTGACGTGGAAGTCGATGGACTCCCCGAGCCCGACGCTGGTCGCCGACGCGTACCCCTTGATCTGCTGCACATGGTCGTTCGACGGCTTGAACCCGAAAGCGCCGGGCCGCCAATTCACGTCGTCCCCGGCCGGAAGCGGCGTGGCCGGCGCTATCGGCCGTTCCGGCGGAGCGCCCTCGTGCGGGTCGTAAGGCTGGCTCGACGAGCCGTGGTTCTCCAGCAGATAGGCGCCGCCGGCCACGGCCGCCGTGCCCAGGCCGCTCAGTATGAGCAGCGATTGCCGGCGGGAAGGGTGATGCACGGCCCGAGTAAATCAGTATCGCGACATCTGGGTAAACGGACGAAAACAACAATCGCCCCACAGCGCGAAGCTGTGGAGCGACTGTTACAAAGCCAGAACCCGGTTGTCGCGAAAGACGCCCGGAATCGGCCTCAGTTGGCGACGACGGTGAGTTCCACCTTCGCCTGGACCTCCGGGTGCAGCCGCACCGAGACGGTGTGCGCGCCGACGGTCTTGATCGGGTTCCCGATCTCGATCCGCCGCTTGTCCACGTCCGGGCCGCCGGCCTTCTTGACCGCGTCGGCGACGTCGGCGACGGTCACGCCGCCGAACAGCCGACCGGACTCGCCGGCCCGGGTCGCCAGCCGGACCCGCAGGCCCTCCAGCTCGGCCTTCAGCTCGTTGGCGTGGGCCAGGTCGCGGACCGTGCGGACCTTGCGGGCCTTGCGGATCAGCTCGATCTGCTTCTCGCCGCCGCGGGTCCACGCGATCGCGTAGCCGCGCGGGACGAGGTAGTTGCGGGCGTAGCCGCCCTTGACCTCGACGACGTCGCCGGGCTCGCCGAGCCCGCCGACCTCATGGGTGAGGATGAGCTTCGTGGTAGCCATGATCTCTCCTCCCCTTCCTAGCGGGTGGTGCTGGTGTAGGGCAGCAGGGCCATCTCGCGGCTGTTCTTGACCGCCACGGCGACGTCGCGCTGGTGCTGGGTGCAGTTGCCGGTCACGCGGCGAGCACGGATCTTCCCGCGGTCCGAAATGAACTTCCGGAGCAGCGTGGTGTCCTTGTAGTCGACGTACGTGACCTTGTCCTTGCAGAAACCGCAAACCTTCTTCTTAGGCTTGCGGAGAGGCGCCTTGGCCATTGGATCTCTCCTGGTTTTACTTCTGTGCTACGAGTTCAAAGGGTCCGTTCGAGGGACCGAGCACTTAGAACGGGGGCTCGTCGTTGCCGTAGCCGCCCCAGCCGCCGTCGCCGCCGCCGGACGCCCAGGGGTCGCCGCCCCCGGAGTTCCCGCCGCCGCCACCGCCGCCGGAGTTGCCGGCATTGCCGCCGTTGCCGCCGCCGCCCCAGCCACCGCCGGAGTTGCCGCCGCCACCGCCGCCGCCGTTGCCGCCGCCGGAGTTGCCACTCCAGCCGCCGCCGTTGCCGCCACCGCCGGAGTTGCCCCCGGAGCCGCCGCCCCAGCCGCCGCCGCCACCGCCGCCACCACCCGGGCCGCCGGGCCGGTTGGCCTTGGTGACCTTCGCCGTCGCGTACTTCAGCGACGGGCCGATCTCCTCGACCTCCAGCTCGATGACCGTGCGGTTCTCGCCTTCCTTGGTCTGGTACGACCGCTGGCGCAGCCGTCCGGAGACCACCACCCGCATGCCGCGGGTCAGCGACTCGGCGACGTTCTCCGCCGCCTGGCGCCAGATCGAGCAGCGCAGGAACAGCGCGTCGCCGTCCTTCCACTCGTTGGTCTGGCGGTCGAAGGTGCGGGGCGTGGACGCGACGGTGAAGTTCGCGACCGCCGCACCCGACGGGGTGAAGCGCAGCTCGGGGTCGTCGGTCAGGTTGCCGACGACGGTGATGACGGTATCGCCTGCCATGCTCAGGTCCTCAAACGTGAGAGCGGAGTGTCTTACCGCTGGTCGGGACGGATGACCTTGGTGCGGACGACGGTCTCGGACAGGTTCGCCTGACGGTCGAACTCCTTGACGGCGTCCGGCGTGGCCTGCACGTCGACGACGGCGTAGATGCCCTCGCTGACCTTCTTGCCGCTCTTGGTCTTGATCTCGTAGGCGAGCCGGCGACGGCCCCAGACGTCGTTCTTCTCGATGCTGCCGCCCAGGTCGCGGATCACCTTGAGGAATCCGTCGAGGGTCGGGGTGATCGAACGCTCGTCGAGGTCCGGGTCCAGGATGACCATGACTTCGTACTGACGCATATGCGTAACCCACCTCCTTTGGACTATGCGGCCACGGTCTCTCCGTGGCAGGAGGGTTTTGCGCGTCTCCGCCGAGTCGGTGCCCGCTCCTGGTAGCTCGCCTGGCGGCACGCTACTCGGGCGGACTGACACACTCGGGGAACGGTCAAGAGTACCCCGGCGCGTCGTCCGGATTGAAATCCGCGTCGGATCATCGCAAGCTGGGTACTGGTGCGATCACCGTCAGTGATCCGTTATGCACAGGTGAGCGAGGTGGCAGGCAATGACACAGACGACCCCCGGCGCCGGCACCGGCGACTACGGCCCCGAGGTGGCCGGGCACCCCGGATCGACGGCCGCCGACTACGCGCTGGACCCGCACGAGCGACCCGGGTTCCACATCGGCTCGCACACTCAGGAAATGGCCCTTTCGGCCGCCGCTGTCGTGCTGGCCGTGATCGGCGCGGTGCTCATCGCCTGGCCCGCCGCGCACATCGTCGGCGGCTGGGTGTCGCTGGCCGGCATCCTCGTCGGGCTGTACGCGCAGCTGACGTCGGACACCACCTACGAGCGCATGGTGAACGTGTGCGCGATCGGCCTGGCGGCGGTGGCGTTCGCCTTCCACATCCACCACGGCGGGCTCTGGTAGCCCTGTCGGCGGCCGCGGTGTCGGACCGAGCCGTTAGCGTGGACGGCATGGCTATGCGCATCGGCTCCCACGTCGACCAGGAAGACCCCGTCGCCGAGGCGGTGGCCCGCGGCGCGGACACCGTCCAGATCTTCCTCGGCGACCCGCAGTCGTGGAAAGCGCCGACCGTCGCGTATCCCGGCGGCGCGGCCGCGCTGAAAGCCGCCGCCGAGGCCGCCGACCTGAGGCTGTACGTGCACTCCGCCTACGGCATCAACGTCGCCTCGCTGAACAACCGGATCCGCATCCCCAGCCGCAAACTGCTCCAGCAGACCGTGACGCTGGCCGCCGAGATCGGGGCCCACGGCGTCGTCGTGCACGGCGGGCACATCACCGCCAAGGACGATCCCGACGCCGGCTTCGAGAACTGGCGCAAGGCCGTGGACCAGTTGGAGCAGCACTGCCCGGTGTTCATCGAGAACACCGCCGGCGGCGACCACGCCATGGCCCGGCGCCTGGACGCGATCGCCAAGCTCTGGGACGCCGTCGGCCACAGCGGCGTCGGCGTGTGCCTGGACACCTGCCACGCCTTCGCGGGCGGCATCCCGCTGGAGTCCGCGGTCGCCGACATCAAGGCCATCACCGGCCGCGTCGACCTGATCCACGCGAATGACTCGCAGGGCGCCTTCGACTCCGGTCTGGACCGGCACGCCAACTTCGGAGCCGGCGAGATCGACCCGGCGGACCTGATCGCGCAGGTGATCACCGAAGCCGGCTGCGACGCGATCTGCGAGACCCCCAACGGGACCGAGGCACAGGCGGTGGACATCAAGTTTCTCCGGGAGCGCGTCGCATAAGGTGGCCCCATGGTCTTGAGGGTGCGGACACTGAGCCGCGAGGAGCATGTGGCGTTCATCGAGGAGCGCGCGGCCGAGAAGAACGCCGCCACTTCCGTCAGCTTCCTGCAATGCCCGTCCTGGGGTGACCTCAAGACCGACTGGCGCGCCGAGTCCGTCGGCTGGGTCGACGAGGGCAGCGGCCGGGTGGTCGGGGCGGGCCTGGTGCTGTACCGGGACCTGCCGATCCCCAAGCGGGACAAGCTGCCGGTGCTGCGGCGCTCCCTGGCCTACCTGCCCGAGGGGCCGATCCTGGACCTCACCGAGCCCGAGGCCGGGCAGGCCCTGAAGGCGCTGCTCAAGCACCTGCGCAAGCAGCGGGCGTTCACCGTGAAGATGGGCCCGCAGCTGGTCTCGCGCCGCTGGAACGCCGAGACGCTGAAGAAGGCGATCGCCGACACCGAGAGCGCGAAGGGCGGCGTCCGCCTCAAGGACATCAAGCCCGACTTCGAGGACCCGGCGGCGCTGCGCGTCATCGAGGCGCTGCGGGCCACCGGCTGGTCCCGCAAAGAGTCCGACGGCGCCGGCTTCGGCGACTTCCAGCCCCGCTACGTCTTCCAGCTCCGGCTGGTCGACGACGCGGGCGAGCCGCGCGCGCTGGACGACGTCCAGAAGGGCTTCAACCAGCTGTGGCGCCGCAACATCAAGAAGGCGGAGAAGAACGGCGTCGAGGTCACCGTCGGCGGCTACGACGATCTGCCGGAGTTCCACAAGCTCTACGAGGTGACCGCGCACCGCGACCACTTCACCCCGCGCCCGCTGGCCTATTTCCAGCGGATGTGGAAGGCGATGGAGGCCGAGGACCCGCGCCGGCTGCGGCTGTACCTGGCCCGGCACGAGGGCGAACTGCTCGCCGCCACCACCCTGGTCACCGTCGGCGACCACGCCTGGTACTCCTACGGAGCCTCGGCCGACCACAAGCGGGAGCTGCGGCCGTCCAACGCCGTGCAGTGGCGGATGCTCAGCGACTCGCACGCCGCCGGGTGCAAGGTCTACGACCTGCGCGGCATCAGTGACACGCTGGACCCGGAGGACCACCTGTTCGGCCTGATCCAGTTCAAGCTGGGGACCGGCGGGCAGGCCGTGGAGTACCTCGGCGAATGGGACTACCCGCTCAATCCGCTGCTGCACCGGGCTTTCGAGCTCTACATGGCGCGGCGCTGAGCTCCGCTCGATCGGCCCGACCGCACAGCTCGACTGCACAGCTCGACCGCTCGGCTCGGCTGCTCGGCTCGACTGTTCAGCCCGATTGCACAGCCTGACTGTTCAGCCCGACTGTTCAGCCCGACCATCCGTTCTGCTCGTTCTGTCTAAGGAGTCGGCACCTTGTCGCTGACGTTGCACGTCGCCACCGACCGCTGGCGCGCCCACCAGGACGGCGTGCTGGCCCGGCACCCCGACCTGGTGCCGGTGGTCAAGGGCGTCAACGGCTACGGCCTGGGCCTGCCGGACCTGATGGAGGCGGCCTCCGAGCTGGCCGCCCGGGGCGTGGACATCACGGCGGTCGGCACGGCCGCCGAGGCCGAGGTCGCCAAGAACCACTACTCGGGCCGCCTGCTGGTGCTGATGCCGTATCTGCCCGGCGAGGAAGTGCACGACCTGCCGGACCGGGTCATCCGCACCGCGGCCGGCGTCGAGGCGCTGGAGGCCCTGGCGGGTCGCCGGGTCGTGGTGGACCTGATGACCGCGATGCGCCGCTTCGGGCTGGACAAGTCCGAGATCCCCAAGCTGGCCGAGGCGCTGGAGTCCGACCAGGTCCGCCTCGAAGGGTTCTCGGTCCACATGCCGCTGAACCGCGTCGGCGGCGGCCGCGGCGGCCGGGATTTTGTCCGTGAGGTCAGCGACTGGATAGACGCGCTGGTGGCGGCCGCCATCCCGGTGCGGACCCTGTACGTCAGCCACCTGTCGCCCGAGGAGATCAGCACTCTGGCCAAGCGCTACCCCGGCACTGCGGTGCGTCCGCGCATCGGCACCGAGCTCTGGCTCGGTGACCGCAAAGCGTTGCAGGCGCGCGGCACGGTGCACAGCGTGCAGAAGGTCAGCAAGGGCGACCGGTTCGGGTACCGGCAGAACAAGGTGCGCGGCGACGGGTATCTGGTGGTTGCCTCCGGCGGCACCGCGCACGGTGTCGGCCTGGAGAACCCGAAGAACTTCCCCCGCGGCCTGGGCGGGCTCGCGCCGCGCGCGAAGTACGTGGCGCGCAACGGCCTGGCGCTGCTCAACCGGACGATGTCGCCGTTCGCCTGGCAGGGCAAGACGTTGTGGTTCGCCGAGCCGCCGCACATGCAGGTTTCGGTGTTGTTCGTGCCCGCCGGGGTGACGCCGCCGGCGGTCGGGGACGAGCTGGCGCTCGAAGTGAGTCCGGTGATGACGCACTTCGACCGGGTCGTCTTCGATTAGGCCTAACCCAGCACCACGATCCCCTAGGCCTAACCCAGCACCACGATCCCGAGCGGCCGCTCTCCGACGTCCAAGCGCTGGGTCGCGCCAGTGCCGAGGTCGACGACGGTGATCCCGTTCCAGTAGCCGTCGCGGGTGAACCCGCCGCTCACGTACGCGGTCTGCCCGTCATGGCTCACGGCCACGTCCTCGTGCGCCCCGTCGAGTTTGTAGACCTGCTCCTGGCCGTCCGGCCCGCGCACCGTCAGCGATGCCGGTCCGTCGACCGTGCCGTCGCTCCCGGTACCGACGACCAGCAGCCGGCCGTCGGCGGCCAGGGCGGTGCCGTGCTGGTGCGTGCCCGCGGTCATCGGCTCCACCCGCACGCCGCCGGTGGCCGGGTCCAGCACCGCCAGGCGCTCGCCCTCGAAGGGCAGCAGCAGGCGGCCGTCGGCGCGGACCTCGGCGTAGTGCGGCTTCAGCCAGCCGCCGAGGCCGCCGGCCGTGCCGTACGGCGCCACGGTCATGCGGCGGGCCGCCAGGTCGGTGGTGCGCACGGCGGTGACGTCGTAGGAGTCGTGGTCCACGGCGTAGGCCTCGGCCCCGTCGCGCGCCATGACGACGTCGAACGGCCGCCGTCCGGTCGCCGCCTGGCCCACGATCGCGTTCGTCCGGGCATCGATCGCCACGAGGACGCCGTCCGCGCCGGGGACGTTGACGCCGACGAACACGCGGGAGCCGTCGGGCGTGATCGCGATACCCATGCCGCCGCCCCGGTACTCGCCGTACGTGGCGCGCCCGGTGTCGACGCCGTAAGGGATTCTCGCGAGCAGCTTCCGTTCCCGGGTGTCGACCACCGCGACCGCCTCGGCCGTGGCCACCCACGCCCGGCCGTCCGGGCCGACCGCGACGCCGTAGGGAGCGGTGCCGACTTCCACGGTGCCGGTCGCGCCGCGCGCGGGGTCGACGAAGGTGACTGTGGTGCCGCCGAAGTCGGCGACGAGGAGCGCATCGGTGTCGGAGGCCGAGGCCGGCTCGGAAACAGGGGAGGTTGGTGCGCTCTGAGCGCTTTGAGCGCTCGGCGTGGCCGGTGTGACCGGTGTGGTCGACGAGCATCCGGCCACCAGCGCGGCAGCGGCCAGCAGCGGCACCACGCCCGCCAGCAGCCGACGCCTGCCGTTCGCGATGCGCATAGTGACCACCTCCCGGGCCTGTCGAACGGATAACGCTGTCTTCCAGCATCACCCAGCCCGACCCCGGCTTGGATCATCCGATCGGATGATCCCCGGATATGAACCTACCCCCGCACCCGCCCCAAGAAGTTCGCCATCGCCCTGGTCACCCGCTTGTCCTGGTACGTCGGATGCCCCAGCGCCAACGGCCACAGGAACGTCCCCGCCGTGAACACCCAGGCCCCGCTCGGCGCCCGGTACACGCTGGTGTTCTGCACGAACCGCGTCCCGTTCGAGATCGTGTAGGGCGAGGCCGTCAGCAGCGCCTGCTCCTCCGCCTTCGCCCTCGGCATCGCCTCGAACAGCGAGTCGGCCTCGCCGCCGAGCAGGCCCGGCAGCTCGTCGCCGTCCTTCAGCCCGGTCCCGGCCCAGAACCAGTGCCCGGACTCGCGGACCACGAGCGGCAGCCGGCCCTTGATGATCCCGCTGTACTGCACGCCCATCAGCTGCTGTTCCGCCCGCGGATGCCCGTCGCCGGCCCGCCACATGCCGGTGGGGAAGTCCTCGACATGCGGGTCCTCGAAGCCCTTGTAGCAGGACATGGTGCGCGTGGCCTCGTCGTAGCGGACGTGCCAGTAGGCGTTGTTGGCGGTCAGGAACGCCAGCGAAGTGCCCGCCGTAACGGCCTCCTCGGCGTGCCGGTACATCTCGGTGGACCAGTACTCGTCGTGCCCGGCGAAGATCAGGCCCTTGTACTTCGACGGATCGATGCGGCCCGCGTGCAGATCCAGGCCGGTGGCATAGGTGAGGTCGTAGCCCACGCCCTCGGCCCACTGGATGAACGACTGCTCGCGGACGAAGCCGTCCGGCAGACCGTCCGCGAAGTAAGGCCGCGCGAACGACACCTGCGTGGCCCGCGCCGGATTCGAGATCCAGCCTCGCGCATCGGCCGAGAACTTGGCCTTCAACGCCGGGTCGCCTTCGGCGTCATCTTTGCTGACGTAGCCGTAGTAGACGTTCCGGCCGGTGGCGCCGTCGCGCGGCCACCAGTTGTACGCCTGCCAGCTCGTCGACGGCAGCACCACGAGGAAGTCGGCCGTCGCGGCGTCGTCGCGGACCACGAACGGGACGTAGTTCCGGAACCCGTCGGCTTTGTCGAGCACTGCCACGTACGTCCCCGAGACCCAGTCCGCGGGCACATCCAGCGTCCACGCCACCGGCCACTCCACCGCGATCCGCCCGGTCTCCGGATCCGGCGTCGGTACCGGCTGCGGCCCGGCCTCCAGGCGCGGCGACACCAGCACGCGCCGCCCGGCGGCGCCGCCGTAGTACCCGAGCCGATAAACGGAGACAGTGAAAGCCCCCGCCGGCTCCACTGCCACATGGAAGTCGATCGACGACCCCGCGGCCACCGAATCGGTCGACGCGTAGCCCTTGATCTGGCGCTCGTAGTCGGTCGCGGCCCGCGACTTCCCCGCGCCCATCCGCCAGTCCGCCGAACCCGGACGCGCGTTCTCAGCCGTGACCCGGTTGCCGTCGGCCGGAAGCACCGCCGTCGGCAGCCCCGCGCGCGGATCCCCGAGCTTGCTCGGCCCGGCCTTCACATGAGCGGCACGCAACACGGCGCGCGCGGCCGAGGCCGTGTTGGTCTTCTTGGCCAGATCGCGCAGGAATCTCGACGGGCTCGACATGCCGTCGATCGTAGTTTCTCGCCGCCGGACTCGTCGCGGCGGCCCGCGTCCGCGACGGGCACCGGACCGTCGGCGGCCGTGCCGGCCCGGACTTCAGCCCGCCCACTGCCCGGACAGGAACAGCACCGCGACCCCGACCATGATCGGCGCGGCACAGCACAGGTAGAGTGTCTTCACCACCGGCCGGCGCACGGCCCAGGCCGCGAGCATCGTCCACAGCGGCCACCACAGCAGCATCGCCCGGGGCACCGACATGAACCAGGTGGTGGTCCCCAGCGCGAACAACGACAGGCCGACGTAGACGGCCTCCGGCCAGCGGCGGCGGACCAGCAGCACCGCGGTCAGCGCCAAGCCCGCCACGACCGCCAGCAGTTCCAGCTGGAACACCCAGGCGGTGTGGCCCTCCTGCGTGCCGCCGAACGCGGCGCGCCAGGTCTGGTCCCAGGCCGACTTCGGGTCCTTGAACGTCCGGAACCAGCCCGCTGCCTGCGCGTGCTGCCAGGCGAGCCAGTCGCCGGTCTCGCTGTGCAGATAGAGCATGTAGCCGGCGGCCGGGAGCACCGGGACCACCAGCAGCGGCAGCTGTTCCCGGCGGCGCCGGCCGGGTCCGGCGAGCAGGAACTCCAGCGCGATCGCCGCGGCCAGGAACAGCCCGTTGATCCGCACGGCGCTCGCCCCGGCCGCCAGTACGACGGCCAGCACCCACCTGTCCCGCCGCGCGGCCAGCCACGCCGGGAACGCGAACGCCACGAAGAGACTCTCGCTGTAGCCGGCGGCCAGGAACACGGCCGCGGGCGCGAGGGCGAAGAACAGTGCGGCGTTCGCAGCACCCTGAGCACCTGCGCGCTCCGGCTCCGGCTCCGGCTGCGGCTCCGGCTGCGGTTCCGGCTGCGGCTCCGGTTCGGCAGCGGCGCCGGAATGCTCGCTGGAACCCTCGCCGGAACGCTCGCCGCGCTTCCGCGCCAGATTCTCGTCCCCCGCGAGCTTCCCCAAAGCCACCACGGCGACGGTCCCGGCCACCAGCGACACCAGCAGCCCGGCGGCGGTCCAGTTCCACACCACCAGGTGCACGAACCACATCGCTGTCGGGAAGCCGGGGAAGAACGCCACATGTGTGGATTCGGTGCCGGCGCCGAAATAGCCGTCCCGGGCTATGGAGACGAAGATCCCCGCGTCCCAGCGGTCGAACCGCGCCAGCCACGGCCCCGGCGGCTCCGGGCCGCCGGCGAACAGCCAGGCGGCGATCCATGCCAGCACGATCAGCCCCAGCCGGGACGGCCCCCACACCGCCAGCGCAGCCCGGCCGTCCGCGCCCAACAGGTGCTTGAGCCCTGATCCGGCTTCAGCTTCCGGTCTCGCTCCTCGCTCCGCTGCGCGCCCTGCTCCCCGCTCCGCTGTGCGCCGCGTTCCCGGCTCCGCTGTGCGCCCCGTTCCCCGCTCCGCTACCGACCGCGTCCTCGGGCGGACCGGTATGCCACTCGGTTCGCCGGGCGCACCCGGTTCGTCCGGCTCGCTCGGTTCGTTCGGGACGGCGGACGCGACGGCGGCGGAACCCCCGCTCACGTCCTCATTCCGGGCTCACACCGAGGCCAGTTCGGGCTCGCCGACCGCCCCGTGCTGCGCCCGGTGCGACCGCGGCTGCGCCCACGCCCACACGTCCGGGCTGTCGGAGAGCGCGCCGCCGGCCGGGTCGTCGTCGACGCCGTCGGCGCGCACCGGGTCCCGGCGCGGGTCGAGCACGTCCCGGATCACCTGCACCATCAGGTACAGCACGCCGGCCAGGTGCAGCAGGATCGCCCAGACGTAGAAGTTGTCCGGCAGGCCGCGGGTGTTGCCGTTGGACGGCCCGGACTGCCACACCAGGTAGTACCAGACCGCCAGGTAGTACACGACCTCGCAGCACTGCCACACCAGGAAGTCGCGCCAGCGCGGCCGGGCCAGCGCCGCCAGCGGGATCAGCCAGAGCACGTACTGTGGCGAGTAGACCTTGTTCAGCAGCACGAACACCGCGATGGTGAGGAACGCCAGCTGCGCGAACCGCGGGCGGCGGCGGGCCATCAGGCCCAGCAGCGCCACGCCCAGCCAGCCGGCCAGCACCAGGGCGATGATCACCACGTTCTTGTTCGGCGGCTCCCAGTCCCACCAGTGGCGGATCGCGAACCACGGCGAGCCCAGGTCGATCGGGCGGTTGTCGTTGAAGGTGAAGAAGTACTTCCAGCCGTGGTAGGCGAAGATCATCACCGGGGCGTTCACCGCCAGCCAGGTCACCACCGCGGCGCCGGCCGAGGTGCTCCACTGCCGCATCCGCCCGGCCCGCCAGCACAGCACCAGCAGCGGGATCAGCAGGAACACCGGGTACAGCTTGGTCGCCGACCCCAGGCCGAGCGCGATCCCGGCCACCACCGGTTTGCCGCGGGCCCAGGCCAGCATCCCGACCGAGGCCAGGGTGACCGCGATCAGGTCCCAGTTTATGGTTCCGGTCAGCAGCAGCCCCGGGGCCAGCGCGAACATCGCCGCGTCCCAGGGTCTGCGTCCGGCCAGCCCGATCACCGCCACCACGCAGACCAGTGAGAACGCGACCAGGAACCAGGTGGTCACGTTGTAGAACCAGCGCACCTGGTCCGGCGTGTTGTCACCGAGCTGCCGGGCCAGCAGCGCCGCGGTCTCCATGGTGGCCCCGGCCACGACCGGGTACTCCAGGCCGTAGTTCCCGGTCGCGGTGTCGGTCTGCCGGTAGGGCGTGAGCCCCTTGTCGAAGCCCCGGCCGTAGTACATGTACGGCACGTCGGTGTAGCACAGGTGGTTGTACTGCTGCTTGCCGCCGGCGTTCCACGCCGACTTGTAGCACGGCGAGCGCTGGGCCACGCCCAGCCCCAGCGTCAGCAGCGTGAGCAGCACCAGCACCCGGGCCACCGTCGTGATCGCCCGCCGGGACCCCACGCGGGGCCGGAGGGCGCGCACGCCCAGCGGTCCGCCGAGCGCGTCCGAGGCGGCGTTCACCACCGGATCGTCGAGCGAGGGGGCGACAAGAATGGGTGCCAGGGCGTCCCGGCCCGTCGGATCCCCCGACGAGCCGGCCGCCTCCTCGTTCACGTCCGAACTCACTCGGACATCGTGCCCTACCGGGCCGTTCCCCGTCTGCATGTCCCGGCAAGATTCCCGGCGCGCTACTGGCCCGTGGTCGACGTCGGCGGACCGCCCGACGTCGAGGACGAGGTCGGTGCCGACGACGAGGACGACGAGGACGTGTACCACTCACAGCCCGGTTCGCCCGGATGCGCCTTGCAGTACCGGGACGAGGACGTGCTCGGATTCCCGGTCGGCCCGGTCGGGGTGCTGGTGTTCTGCGTCCCGGTCGCGGTCGGCTGGGTCGGCTGGGTGTCGGTGTTCGTCGGCGGCAGCGGCACGCACATCTGCGCCCCGGGGTCCCACTTCCCGTTCGGCCCGCAGTCCTGCGGCGGCGGCGCCGGCTGGTTGCTGCTGGTGGTCGGGGTCGGCGTGGGCGTCGGGGTCGGGGTCGGCACCACCACGCCCTGGCAGTTCGGCTCCGAGCCGGTCGGCGTGCCGGGCAGCGAGCTGCCGCCCACCGTGCCGGGCGCCACGGACTGCCCCAGGGACACCAGCTGGCTGACGCCGGAGCAGACCGGGGCGTAGGGCGCGAACGGCGGCGCGAAGTTCTTGCTCCGGCCCATCTCGATGGTCATGAACTTGGACCAGACCGTGGTCGGCCAGTCCATACCGTTGATCCGCTTGCTCTGGTCGTTGTAGCCCAGGCCCTTGATCGACTCCAGGGTCTTGCCCGGGGTCTGCCGGAAGATCGTCACCGCCGTGGACAGCGTGCCGGAATACCCGGTGAACCACGCCGAGTGGTTGCTGTCGGTGGTACCGGTCTTGCCGGCCAGGTTGCCGCCCGCGGCGTCCATGACCTTGCGGGCGTCGGTGTTGCCGTACGCGGTGCCGCCGGGCTTCAGCACGCCCTGCAGCGCCTCGGTGACGCCGGCCGCGGTGTTGGCCGAGATCACCTGCTTGTTGATGGTGGCGCCGCGCCGGTCGGCCGGCGGCGTCCAGACCACCTTGCCGGTGCGCTGGTCGATGATCTCCTTGACCTGGATCGGCTCGTGCGAGACGCCGCCGTTGGCGAAGGCGCCGTAGACGTTGGCCATCCGCATCGGCGTGATCTCGGCGGTGCCCAGGGTCAGCGAGGCGACCGGCAGGAAGTCGGTGGTGTTCTCCTTGATGCCCAGCGCCTGCGCCATGTTGTAGACCGCCGGCAGGCCGACCGCCGGGTCCAGCTCCAGCGCGGCGAAGACCGAGTTCAGCGACATCGCCATGCCCTCGCTCAAGGTGGCCACGCCGTTGGGCGCGGCTTCCTCGTCCTCGTTGGGCGGCCAGAGTTCTTCCTTGTGCGTCTTCTCGTTGAGGAAGGTGATCGGCTTGGTGGCGCCGGGCAGGAACAGCGGCACGGTGTTGCTGCCGGGCTTGGTGCTGTCCAGGGAGAACTTGCCGGACTGCAGCGCGGTGGCCAGGGTGATCGGCTTGAACGTCGAACCGACCTGGACGCCACCCTGCAGGGCGTAGTTGAAGGCGTCCTTGCTGTAGTTCTCCTCGCCGTCGGTGCCGGTGTAGAACGACTTCAGGTAGCCGTTCTTCGGGTCCACCGAGGCGAAGGCCAGGTGCACGTCGTGGTCGGAGGTGTGCTTGGGGTTCAGCTTGCCGCCCCCGCCGCCGGAGGTGCCCTTCCACAGCGCGTCGGCGGCGGTGACGGAGTCGTCCATCATCTGCTTGTTGTAGGTGGTGACGATCTTGTAGCCGCCCTTGGACAGCGTGTCGATGTTGGCGAACTCCGCGGTCTGCTGGTCGCTGCCGCCGTAGGTGTTGAGCTGCGCCGTCAGATAGGCCGTGGCGGCGTCCTTGAGGTAGCCCTTGTAGCCGGACAGGTCCTCGGACTTCTGGTCCACGACCTTGGGCAGCTTGTCCTGGAACTGGTCGGTGACCGTCTTGGGCTCGAACTTGTAGTCCGACATGTTCTTCAGGATCGCGTTGTAGCGGCGCTTGAAGCGGTCCATGGTCTTGGGGTTGGCGGCCTGGGCGGCCGGGTTGGCCAGCGCGTGCGAGAAGTTGCTGGGGTCGTTGACCAGCGCGGCCAGGAAGGCGGCGGCGCCGACGTCGCTCTCGCTCACGTCCTTGATCGGCTTGCCCAGGTAGAGCCGGGACGCGGCGTCGATGCCGTAGGCGCCGCGGCCGAACGAGATCTGGTTCAGGTAGCCCAGCAGGATCCGCTGCTTGCTCCAGCTGTGGCTGAGCTTTATCGAGATCAGGACCTCGTTGATCTTCCGGGCCAGGGTCTGGTCCTGGGTCAGGAAGGCGTTCTTGACGTACTGCTGGGTGATCGTCGAGCCGCCCTGGGTGTTGCCGCTGCCGAACAGGTCGTTCAGCGCCGAGCGGGCCACGCCGGAGAAGGACACGCCGGGGTCGGTCCAGAAGGAGTAGTTCTCCGCGGCCACGAAGGCGTTCTGGACCACCTTCGGGATCTGGTTTATGTCCTTGACCTCGAAGTAGTTGATGCCGATCGTGGTGATCGGGGTGGCGCCGTCGTCAAAGGTGAAGATCGTCGGGTCGCCCGCGGCGATGCTGTTGTGGACGTTCGGGATCGTGGTGTTGGCGTAGGCGTACGCCACCAGTCCTATGACGCTGAACAGGAACGCCAGGAAGACCGAGAGCAGCTGCTTGATGGAGGGCATCCAGTGCCGCCACCCGCGCTTGCCGTAGCGCGGGTAGTCGATGAACTTCATCCACCAGTCCTTGGGCGGCAGGCCGCCGTCGGCGCCCGCGCGGGCGCCGCGGGCTCCGCCGCGGGCGCGACCGCGCCGACCGCCGGGCGCCCCGGTGCCGCCGGTGCCGCCGGAGACCGTGGCGTGGTCGCCGCCCCGGTCGTAGTGGTCGCCCTGGTCGTACTGGCCGTACTGGTCGTCGTGGGCGCCGCGGCCGTCGCCGCCGTCGTCCCAGTCCTCGTCCCGGGCACCGCGTCGGCCGCCGCGTTTGGCGAACACCCCTGAGAGCTGGTCGGCCAAACCCTCGAGCTTGTCGCCGACACCGCCGGCGCTGGCCGAACGACGGCCGCCGCCGCGCGACCCGCCTGCTCCGGCACGTCGACTGCCGTGCTCGCTCATCCCTGAAGTCCGCCTCACTGAAGTTCTCGGTGCAGCTTCGCTTTCCCCGCACCCCCGCGGACCGGCAGGCGCGGCGGCGCCGGCCGCCGCACGCCGGCTTGCTCGCGGAGACGCCCGGAACCGTACAGCCGGTTGCGATCGGGGCCCCGCCGGGCGCGCTACCGGCACAGGGTACGCCACCGACCCGTGAGCAGAGCAGGATCGAGGCGTTGTGTCCGATTCATCCCGATCACCTGGGGACTTGTGCGGCGGCGCGGATACCGGCTACGGTTTCGATGTATCGGAGCGATACATCGAGCGGCTGTATCGGCACGGTGTATCCCGACGATGTATCGAAGGCGACCGGGTGCGAGTACCGTACGCGGCGACGGACAGGTGAGGAAGGAGCGGCCATGGCGAAGCGGTCCCAGATCCTGGAACTGGCTGTGCTCGGCCTCCTCCACGAGCACCCGATGCACGGCTACGAGCTGCGCAGGCAGCTGAACGTGCAGCTCGGGGCCTTCCGTGCGCTCTCCTACGGCACCCTGTACCCCTGCCTGAAGGACCTCGTCGCCCGCGGCTGGATCGCCGAGGACGACACCCAGACCGCCAGTGTCGCCGCCTCGCGCCGGGCCAAGATCAGCTACAAGCTGACCGCGGAGGGCAAGGAGCGGTTCCAGGAGCTGATGACCACCTCCGGCTCGGCGGCCTGGGAGGACGACAACTTCGGCGTCCACTTCGCGTTCTTCGGGCGGACCAGCGCCGGCGTCCGGATCCGGATCCTGGAGGGGCGGCGCAGCCGCCTGGAGGAGCGGATGGAGGCGGTGCGCGGCTCGCTCGCCCGCAGCCGGGACCGCCTGGACTCCTACACGCTGGAGTTGCAGCGGCACGGCCTGGAGAGCACCGAGCGCGAGGTCCGATGGCTCAACGAGCTCATCCGGACCGAGCACGAGCAGGCGTTCCCGGTGCCGCCGCAACAGCAACCGCAGCAAGGCTCCCCGGAGCCCCGGCCCTCTTAGCGCCCCTGGCGCCAGAGAGCTTGAGCGGCCCGGTCAGCCCGGCCGGCCACTGTCCCCAGTAAAGAGATGCAGGAAGCCCGTGCCCGAATCCCCCGGGTGCGGCAGAAGAAGGAGAAACCGCCCATGGGTTCGGTTCGAGTAGCGATCGTCGGCGTCGGTAACTGCGCCGCCTCGCTGGTGCAGGGCGTCGAGTACTACAAGGACGCCGACCCCAACGCCAAGGTCCCCGGTCTGATGCACGTCCAGTTCGGCGACTACCACGTCAGCGACCTGGAGTTCGTGGCCGCGTTCGACGTCGACGCCAAGAAGGTCGGCCTGGACCTGGCCGACGCCATCGGCGCCAGCGAGAACAACACCATCAAGATCGCCGACGTGCCGCCGACCGGCGTCACCGTGCAGCGCGGCCACACCCACGACGGCCTGGGCAAGTACTACCGCCAGACGATCGTGGAGTCGGACGCCGAGCCGGTCGACATGGTCGCCGTGCTCAAGGCCGCGCAGGCCGACGTCCTGGTCTGCTACCTGCCGGTGGGCTCGCAGGCCGCGGTGGAGTTCTACGCGCAGGTCGCGATCGACGCCAAGGTGGCGTTCGTGAACGCGCTGCCGGTGTTCATCGCGGGCACCAAGGCCTGGGCCGACAAGTTCGAGGCGGCCGGCGTGCCGATCGTCGGCGACGACATCAAGTCCCAGGTCGGCGCCACCATCACGCACCGCGTGCTGGCCAAACTGTTCGAGGACCGCGGCGTCATCCTGGACCGCACCATGCAGCTGAACGTCGGCGGCAACATGGACTTCATGAACATGCTCGAGCGCGAGCGCCTGGAGTCCAAGAAGATCTCCAAGACCCAGGCCGTCACCTCGCAGCTGTCGCACGACCTCGGCGCCGGCAACGTGCACATCGGCCCGTCGGACTACGTGGCCTGGCTGGACGACCGCAAGTGGGCGTACGTGCGCCTCGAGGGCCGCGCCTTCGGCGACGTCCCGCTGAACCTGGAGTACAAGCTCGAGGTCTGGGACTCCCCGAACTCGGCCGGCGTCATCATCGACGCGGTGCGCTGCGCCAAGATCGCGCTGGACCGCGGCATCGGCGGCCCGATCCTGTCGGCCTCGTCCTACTTCATGAAGTCCCCGCCGGTGCAGTACTTCGACGACGAGGCGCGCGACGCGGTCGAGAAGTTCATCAAGGGCGAAGTCGAGCGCTGAGCGCGAGTCCGGGTGCCGAGCCCCGGTTCGGCACCCTGACATAGCCAGGTCGCGGACCTCAATGCGCACCGATCGGACAGATCCACGCGCATGCGTCTAGACCATAGGCCGTAGACGATTTACGCCTTATCCACACGCCCCGGGCCTTCCGCAGGCCCGGGGCGTGTCGCGTAAGCTCCCGCGTGGCATCACAACGCAAGGAGCTTTACATGGGTCGCAGTCGCGAAATATCGGTCATATCGAGTCTCGCGGTGGCAGGCGCGGCCTTCGGCGGGACCTTGGTCTCGGCGCCCAGCGCCTCAGCCGCCAGCAACCGCATCGCCGCCTCGGGCAGCGATGTGGTCGCCATCAACCCCGCGCTGTTCTCCGGCAGCGCACCCGGAGGCAAACCCGGTCAAGACCTGGGCCAGATACTGCGGAACTCCTCCCGGTACCTGGCCACCACCTGGTATACGAACACGTACAAGAGCGGCGTCGCCTCGGACGGGTACCTGAACCTGGACCTTCCCGGCGCCATCCCCGAGCAGACCTTCCGGCTCCCCGGCATGGCGGCGCTGTCGATCGCCACCGCGGTGAAGCTGAACGTCTGGGACGCGGGCGCCTCCGGCATCAGCGCCGACGAGGCCGCCAACCGGGCCGCCATCATGGTGCGGGCCCTGGCCCACCGCTACTACGCCAACAACTCGCTGGCCGGGGTGTCCACCTGGGGCAACGGCTGGCAGACCCCGCTGTGGGCGTTCTACACCGGCCAGGCCGCGTGGCTGGTCTGGGACAAGCTGAAACCTTCCGAGCAGGACGACGTGGCCCGGATGCTGGCCAACGAGGCCGACCGGCTGACCTCCGGCAACGACGTGTCCCTGACCTCGGACCCGGCCAGCCAGAAGCTGTACCAGTACGACCGGAACGGGACCGACCTCACCCCGGGCGACACCAAGACCGAGGAAGACAACTACGACGCCCAGCTGCTGGGCCTCGCGGCCGCGATGATGCCCAACCACCCGCACGCCGCGGACTGGCAGCGGCGCAACGAGGACCTGCTGATCGCCACCGGCGCCATGCAGTCCGACCTGCAGAACCCGGCCACGGTGAACGGTCGGCAGCTGTCGAGCTGGCTCCAGGGCTGGAACATGCAGCCCGACGGCACGGTGCAGAACCACAACATCCTGCACCCGCTGTACATGACCGCGCTGGACCAGTCGCTCCAGCAGGTCGGCACCTTCGCGCTGGCCGGGCAGTGCGCGCCGCAGGCCGTCCAGATGAACGTCAGCACCCTGTACCACGCGCTGGCCGCCACGAAGGCCTTCAAGTACGCGCCGGACCCGAGCAACCCGTCCGTCAATGTGCCGCAGATCACCATGCCGGCGCCGATCTACCAGTCGCCGACGGACGCGAAGATCAACTACCCGCAGGGCAACGACTGGGGCACCCAGTTCCCGGCCTACTACGGGTCCTTCGACGCCCTGGTCGGCGCCTACAACCTGGCCGCGCCCGGCGACAGCGCGAACACCAACGCCGGCACCCACCTGGACGCCGAGATCGGCCTCCAGGGCCGGTTCGGCACCGGCCAGACCTACGTGCCGTGGGACCCCGCGACCACCCCGGGCAATCTGGCCGAGAACTCCTACGTCGGCGCCGAGCAGCGCGTGGGCCAGATCGCGGCCCAGGCCTACATGGCGCTGTACCTCAACAACCTGCACCCGGCGTGCTTCGACAACTCCGGCACCCCGCGCCCGCCGAACGTCCCGCCGCCGCAGCCCATCGCGGTGTCCCGGATCGCCGGCAACGACCGCTACACCACCGGCGTCGCGGTCTCCCAGCGGCAGTGGGCCAACGCCGGCGGCGACAACACGCCGCGGGCCGAGGCCGACGCGGTGGTGCTGGCCCGCGGCGACAACTTCCCGGACGCGCTGGCCGGCGTGCCGCTGGCCAAGCGGGACCGCGGACCGCTGCTGCTGACCGAGACCGCGACGCTGACCAAGGCGACGGCGGACGAGATCACGCGGATCCTGCCCAAGGGCAAGACGGTCTACATCCTCGGCGGCAACGTCGCGGTGTCCCCGAACGTGCAGAACCAGTTGCAGAGGCTCGGCTACACCGTGCAGCGCTTCGGCGGGGCCGACCGCTACGGCACCGCGCTGGACATCGCCAACCGCGGCATGGGGGCCCCGCACCAGGTCATCGTCGCGACCGGTCTGGACTTCCCGGACGCGCTGGCGGCCGGCCCGCTGGCGGCCGGCGAGGGCAACGCGATCCTGCTGTCCGACGGCAAGACGCTGGACCCGTACACCAAGGCCTACATCGCGGCCGCGCAGCGGAAGGCCGACGGCACCCCCGACCCGACGTTCCACGTCAACGCGGTGGGCGGCGCGGCGGTCGCGGCGACCGCCTACGTCAAGCGGAACCCGTTGATGGGCAACGACCGCTACGCCACGGCGGCCGCCGTCGCGAAGCAGTTCGCCGCCGACATGCCGGTGACGCAGTTCGGCGTGGCGACCGGCATGGCCTTCGCCGACGCCCTGACCGGCGGCGCCTACATGGCCAACGCCGGGCAGCCGCTGATCCTGACCGACC
Organism: Catenulispora yoronensis; assembly: GCF_039531695.1. NCBI lineage: Bacteria > Bacillati > Actinomycetota > Actinomycetes > Catenulisporales > Catenulisporaceae > Catenulispora > Catenulispora yoronensis. The sequence continues at coordinate 23,136 of NZ_BAAAQN010000067.1, read as the reverse complement.
CCGCCGGCCTGTCCCCGGCCGACGTCCCGCTGCTGACCACGATGCGCAACCAGATCTCGGCCATCTCGCTGTTCGGCGGGCCGGTCGCCATCAAGCAGACCGTGATGGACCAGATCACGCGGGCTGTCGGCGGCGTGGAGAAGTAGCGGCGGAACGGGACGGAACCGCACGACCGCGAGACAGTACGACTGCGAGACAGTACGACGGCGAGACCCACGGCGTCCGCCGCCCGGATCCAGATTCCGGGCGGCGGACGCGTTTTCCGTTTTTCTCGCGGGCTTCTGCCGTGGTCGGGCGAGGGCTTCGGTCACCGCTCCGGCCCACATCCGGCCCACATCCGGATACGGAAACGGCCATGGAAACCGTTCCGCGACCGGAATGTCGGCGCTATCCCGCGTTGTTGCTCTGAATAGCAAACGGCCATAAAGGAAACAGGGAGCGCAGCATGCCCGAGACCGAACCGGCAGCCTCAGCCGCGGTCGCCCCGCCGGACTGGCGGCACTGGGCCCAGGCCCGCGAGGCGTCGGTGTCCCGCCCGCACGGCCCGCTCGCCCTGGTGGCCACGCACTGGCTGAACGTGGGCCCGGGTGTTCAGCTCGAAGGCGTGCCCGGTCGCTGGGCCGCCGCGGGCCGCCGGGTCCGCGTCACCGCCGAGGCCGCCGAGGACCTGCGCGTCGGCGGCGTCCCGGTCGAGGGCCAGCGGCTGCTCAACCCCGACCTCGCCGAGGACCCGACCGTGCTCACCCACGGCGCGCGCAAGCTGGTCCCGATCCTCCGCGACGGCGCGGTGGCGCTGCGGGTCTACGACCCGGAGTCCGCCAACCGCCGGAACTTCGCGGCCATCGACCGCTTCCCGCACGACCCCGCGCTGGTCCGCGCCGCCCGCTACGAGCGCTACGTACACGGCCACGTCGAGCAGGTGTTGAACGCCGACGGCCGTGAGCGCGGCCTGGAACTGGACGGCGACCTCGTCTTCGAGCTCGGCGACGAGGAGTACCGGCTGGCCGTCACCCGCGACGGGGCGATGCTGTCGATCACCTTCGGCGACGCCACCAACGGCCCGGACACCTTCGGCTTCCGGCAGCTCACGGTCGCCGCACCGCGCCCCGGGACGCTGGAGACCGTCCTTGACTTCAACCGCGCGACGCTGCCGCCGTGCGCCTTCAGCGACCACTTCATCTGCCCGGTGCCGCCGGTCGGGAACCGGCTGCCGGTGGCGGTCGCCGCCGGGGAGCGGCGGCGGCTGGACCGGGACCCGGCGCCGGGTTCGTGACCGGCTGGAGTCGGTGACGGTGACGGTGCCGTTGGTGGCGGTGGAGCATCCCGCGCCTGTGAACCGGCCGGTGCCGGTGCCGACGCCATTACTCACACCAGCACCAACACCAGTGCCGACATCCCTGCCACCACCTGCCCAGATGAGTCAGAAGCCTTCCTGAGAACGACATACGACTGTGGGCGGGGGCCGAATCGGCCGCCGCCCACAGCTTCTGTGGATGAGTCCTGTTTACCCGAGCGTCTTCTTCGGCTTGGTGGTCGCGGGCGGTGCCGGCTTGTAGGAGGCGAAGTACTCCACCGTCGGCGACCCGAGGCCGGTGGCCGTGTCGTAGCCAGCCGCCGCCGTCAGCCCGTGATCGGCGTCGAGCCGGTACAGGCGCGCCTCGTGCACGCCGTCGGCGGTGCCGTGGTCGACCACCGCCGAGATCGGGTCCGGAGTCCCGGCCGGGTGCTCGACGACGTCGTTGAACTGCTTGGTCCCGGACCGCTTGTACAGCGCCGGGTTCGCGAAGCCGAGCGGACCGCCGGCGGCCTGCGCCGCGACGGCCTGGATCGCGGCGAACATCGGCGCGGCCGCCGAGGTGCCGCCGACCTCGTCCTCGCCGTAGCCCCCGAGCGTGGGGTCGGTGTGGCCGGTCACCACCGCGGTCAGCAGGTCGCCGTTCAGGGCCACGTCCGGGACGGTGCGCATCGCGGCGTCGGTCTTGGTGCCGCCCGCCACGGTGTGGGCGAGGGCGTCCGGGACCACGCCCTTCTGATAGCCCGGCTGGTAGAAGTCCTCGTTGGTGCCGCCGCCCCCGCCGAAGTAGAAGACGCCGGGGAGCGGGACCCAGGACCGGCCGTCGTCGGACAGGTCCGAGCGCAGATCCCCCATCGGGACCTCCCACTGGCGCTGCCCGGCCGCCGACGCCGCCAGTGCCGTGCCGCCGACCGCGGTGACCCAGGGGGAGGAGGCCGGCCACTCGGTCTGGACCCGGGCGGTCGCCGGGTCGCAGGCCGGCCCGGCCAGCCCGGGCGCCTGGTCGCCGCAGTCGCCGCTGGCGAAGGAGAAGCCGATGCCCTCGACGGCGCCGGTGATGAAGATCCTCTCCTCCTGATCGACCAGCGCCGGATCCAGCTCGCCGTCGCTGAAGTGCATGATCTCGCCGAACGCGCCGGTGACGGTGTCGGCCGAGTGCTGGTCCACGATCTGCGCCAGCGTGGCCGCGATGTCGTGGTCGTCGCAGGACGCGGCGCTGAAGTAGTGGACGGTGGCGTCCGGCGCCAGCCCGTGCGCCATCTCGACGTCCAGCGCCTGCTCGCCGCCCCACGTCGCGGGCGTCTCGCAGACGCCGTCGCCGACGTGGGCCCACTTCGAGGTGTCGATGGTCTCCAGGTACTGGCCGTCGGCGAACGGCTGGTCGCCGACGGAGGAGGCGAACTGGTCGGCGTCGGCGCGCATGGTGGGCGAGCCGTAGGCGTCGACGATGCCGATCACGGAGCCCTTGCCGGTGAAGCCGGAGGCGGTGACGCCGTAGGCGGCGCGCAGCTGGCTGGGGACGTAGGCGCAGACGGCGAGGGACTCGGGGTCGTGGTACCCGGCGGGGAAGCCGGCGGCGGGGGCCGCGCCCCAGGCGGGGGAGCAGCCGCCGGGGGAGTCGGTGGGGGAGTCGGTGGGGGCGGGGCCGGTCGTGGCCGCCGCTGTGCCTGGTGCGGTGCCTGGTGCGGTGTCCGGTGCCGTGCCCAGTGGCGTGTCCAGTGGCATGTCCGGCGATGCGTCCGGCGATGCGTCCAGTGGCGTGTCCGGCGACGCGTCCGGCGACGCATCGCCGGGCGTCCCGTCCGGTCCCGTCGGCAGCATCGGCCCACCCGGGTTCAGCCCCCGGAGCCCCCGCGTCGGGCCGACCCGATGCGAGAACAGCCGCACCCCGTGATGCCGGCGCCCGAGCCCCGCGACGCTCGACACCGCGCCGGCCAGCTCGGACGGCACCGTGGCGGCGGCCGCGGACGCCATCGTGGTCCCGGGCACCCGCCGCCGCGCGATGCCCGCTGCGAAAGCCTTCGCGACCTGGTCCGGCGTACCGGACACGTCGATCCAATGGCTGTTCTCGGCGGTGATCCTCAGCTCGGAGTCGGAGATCCACCGGTGCACCTTCCGCACCTGCGCGGGAGTCGGTCCGAATCGTTTGCGCACCTCGGCCGGGGACAGGAACTGCCGGTACCGCGTGTTGTTCGGATCCGACACCGCGAGCGCGTAGGACTCCAACCCGTTCGGGTCGGCGCCCGCCAGCCCGATCCGCACCGTGGCCGTCTCAGTGGCCGTCTCGGTGGCCGCGGTCGCCACCAACGTCGAGTCGGCGCCCGCGGCCACCGTGCACGCCACCATCGACAGCGCCGCGGGCCACACCGCGACGCGTCGGAACAGTCCCGCCATGGAAATGTCGCCTTCTGCTCGTCGACCGCTGATCGGGCAGATCGAACATTAGCCATGTCAAGGGCGTAATCGGCGTATTTTGATAGCTCGCGTGTCGGTGATGGCGGAGCACCGGGCTTCCCGGCCTCCGCCATCACGGCACTTCGCTTCTTCCGCCCCGCTATGCCTCCACCCTCACCGGCGGCGCCGCCTGGGCACCGGCCCCGTGCGCTCCCGCGCCCTGCGCCGCCGCCGGCTTGCGAACCAGCAACAGCGTCGCGATCCCGCCGACCGCGCCCATCACCGCCGCGGCCAGCACCGCCGACCGCAGCCCCGAGGCGAACGCCGCGTGGATGAGGTGGTCCAGCGCCGCCCGGCGTTCCGGCGCCGTCTGTGCCAGCACCGCGCCGGACTGGCCGGAGGCCAAGCGGTCGGTGAGGTCGCCGATCCCGGCGTCGTGAGCGGAATTGGACAGCCCGCTGTGGAACAGGACTCCGAGGACGGCGATGCCCAGGGCGTTGCCGAGCTGGCGGGCCGTGTTGACCGCGCCGCTGGCCATCCCCGCGCGCTGATACCCGACCGCGTTCACGGCGGCGCTGACCAGCATGGGAGTGGACAGGCCGACGCCGACGCCGGTGGTGGCCAGGCCCAGGACCAGGACGGTCCAGTCGGAGGTGGCGTCGACCATCGCCTGGGCCGCCGCGCCGCTCCCGATGAGGAGCAGGCCGAGGCCGATCTGGAGCCCGGCGGGCACGCGTTCCTCCAGGAAGCGGCCCGCCAGCGCGGCGGTGAAGAAGGCCGCGACGCTCATCGGCAGGAAGCAGAGCCCGGCGGTCACCGGGCCCATGCCCAGGACGGACTGGAGCCACAGGGACTCGTACGCCAGGTAGGAGAAAGCGGCCCCGGACAGGAGCAGGGCGCCGATCATCACGCCGGTGAACGTGCCGCGGCGGAACAGGCTCAGATCGAGCAGCGGCGCCCGGACCACCAGCTCGGTGACGACGAAGGCGATCAGGGCCACGGCGGCTCCGGCGAAGACGCCGATGGTGCGGGTGGACCCCCAGCCGTAGTCGTTGCCCTTGATCAGCGCGTAGGTGGCCAGGGCCGCGGCGGCGGTGAAGGTCACCAGGCCGGTCAGGTCGAGGCGGCCGCGCTGTTCGCCGCTGGACTCGCCGACGTAGCGCAGTGTCATGGCGATGGCGACGACGCTGATCGGCAGGTTGACGAAGAAGATCCAGCGCCAGTCCAGGTGCTGCGTCAGCAGGCCGCCCATGATCGGGCCGGCCGCGGCGGCGGCGCCGTTCACCGCGCCCCAGACGCCGAAGGCGGTGCCGCGGTCGCGTCCCGAGTAGAGGTGGCTGATCAGGGCCACGGTGGTCGCCAGCATCGCGGCGCCGCCGACGCCCTGGACGGCGCGGAAGGCGATCAGCACGCTGGGATCGGTGGCCAGACCGCAGGCCAGGGAGGCGCCGGCGAAGATTACGAGCCCGACGGTGTAGACGCGCCGGTGGCCGGAGCGGTCGCCGAGCGAACCCGCCGCCAGCAGGAGCGCGGCCAGCACCAGGGCGTAGACGTCCATCACCCATTGCAGGTCGGCGAACGATGTGTGGAGGCTGCGCGCCATGTCAGGCAGGGCGACGGTGACAATGGTGACGTCGACAAGCAACATGAACGTGCCGAGGCAGACCGCGACCAGCGGTAGCCATTTACGCATGGGGTCCTCCCCCGGGACGGAGTTCTTCGGGACGTCTCGACGGTGGCATCCGATGGCGGGAACCGGGGAGCCAACCGAGGTGTGGTGACGGTTTCCGATACCGGATATCGATGTGATGATGGATTCCTATGAACCACAACCATCCCGTCGACCCGGTGATCGCGCCCTTCGACAGCCTGGACCGGCAGGTGGTGCAGGCGCTGATGATCGACGGTCGCGTGCCGTTCAGCCGGCTGGCCGAGGTGCTGGGCGTCAGCGACCAGACGGTGACGCGCCGCTACCGCCGCCTGCGCGGCGAGGGGCTGCTGCGGGTGATCGGGCTGCCTCTGGGCCTGCGGGTCGGGCTCTATCAGTCACAGGTGCGGGTGAACTGTGTTCCGGGAACGGCGGGCGCCATCGCGGAGGCCTTGGCCCGGCGCCCGGACATCGCCTGGGTGACGATCAACGCGGGCGGCGCCGAGGTGTCGTGCATGACGCGCTCCCGGAGCCGGCGCGAACGGGATTCGCTCTTGCTGGACAAGCTGCCGGGGACGCGGCAGGTGACCGGCGTGAGCGCGCGCACCATCCTGCACATGTGGACGGGCGGCCCCGGCGGATGGCGCGGCCTGGACGAGCTCGACGACGACCAGATCTTGGCTCTGCGACGCCCGACCGACTTCGGCACCATGGGCGGATTCGAGCTCGATCCCGCCGACCGCGCCATGCTCAACGTCCTGGAGCGGGACGGCCGCGCCACCTACCCCGAACTGGCGGCGGCCACCGGCAAGTCCGAGTCCACCGTCCGCAGACGCCTGGACCACCTCACGGAGGAGGGCGTGGTCTTCTTCGACGTCGAAGTCCTGCCCATCCACCTGGGGTTCAACGTCGAGGCGTTGATGTCCGCGGCGGTGGCGCCCTCGGATCTGGAGGCGGTGGGGAGCACCGTGGGCTCCCATCCCGAGGTCCCGTTCGCGGCCGCGACCACGGGCGCGACGAGCTTGTTGGCCGTGGTCGTCTGCCGCGACATCGAAGGGCTGTACCAATACGTCACGATGCGGCTCGGCGCGATCAAGGAGGTCGCGCAGCTGGAGATCACACCGGCGTTGCGGACGGTGAAGCGCGCGGGCCTGATGACCGATGGAGTGCGGCTGTTCGATCCGCCCGCTGTGGCCTGAGGCCGATCAAGCCCGCGGTGGCCTGAGGGCACTCGGCTGACCGAACGAGTTCGGACACCCGGGCCTACTCCCAGACGAGTTCGGACACCGCCTGGTCGAACGCCGCCACCGCCGCGTCGACCTTCGCCTCGTCGCCGCCGGGCCCGGCCTGGCCGGTCAGGGCGATCGACAGCCACCGGTGCTGTGCGTCCCCGGCCACCGGCAGCACGTATTCGATGTGCCGCGGACCGCCCCGGGAGCCGCTCTCGTCCTCGTCGTCGTCCGCGTCGGTCGGCACGCTGTCGTCGACGCCGGTGCTGCGGTCGATGCGGACCGCGGGCATCCCGGCGATCACCCCGGTGCGCGCGGTCGGGTTGGCGGCGGCGACGCGGGCCACGATGTCGGCCGGCTCCGGGACCGTGACGGTCGGGATCTTCACCTCGGCGACCATGACGGTCAGCGCCGGGAGCGGACCCGCCCCCACCTTCGGCGCCGGGATGTAGAAGTCGATCCCGCCCTTGGCGCGCCCGGCCATTATCTGCGTGGTCAGCCGGGCCTCGATCAGGCCGCGGGCCGCTTCGGCGGCCTCGGCGGGCACCGAGGCGAACACCGCGTCCAGGTACGCCTTCGAGTCCGCCTCGGCGTTCTCGTCCAGGCGGATCCGCTGCCACGCCTCGCCGAGCGTGAGCTGGTAGCGGATCGGCTCGCCGCCGCCGGTGTTCTCGTCCGTCGTCGCCATCTCTTCTGTTCCCCCGCAGGTAGAAGCGGATATGCAGGCACCGAGTCTACAAAGGCGGGCGCGTCTGTGGTACCGCGACGGCGCCCTGACGCAGAGTTCTGTCATGCTCTCGGCGACCGGAAACCGCTGCCGGGCCCGTGGTTCAGCTTTCGAGCCCCCAGCGGACGAACCGCAACCCGGGTACGAACCCTGCCTTCTCGTAGATGCCGAACGCCCCGGTCGGGGTGGCCGAGCCCACGCGCAGGACCGCACGGTCGTAGCCCTGGTCGGCAGCGGCCCGCAGCGCATGGCCGATCAGCGCGCCGGCGACGCCGCGCCGCCGGTAGTTCCGCAGCGTGCCGATGAGGAAGAAGGTCGCGTCGCGGAAGCCGGTGGCCGCCGCGTCGGCCTCCCAGCACTTGGTCAGCAGCACGCCCGCCGGAGCCCCGTTCGCCACGTCCCGGAGCAGGAAGCTGGCTTCGGGCCGGAACGTGTGGTCGGTCATCCTGTTCTTCCAGCTGTCCACGGGCATCTCCGCCAGCCCCGCGTCCTTGAACGCCTCGTTCCGGATCATCCGGAACTCCTCGTCGTTCTGCTGCGACCAGGGCTCGACCCGCAGCCCGTCGGGCACCGCTGTCTCAGGGATCGCGTCACCGAGCGGGTGCTCCATCTGCTGGTCGTACCAGGCCGGCGCGAAACCCTGGGAACGGAAGAGTTCGGCCGCGCCGGCGATGTGCTCGGCCCAGTGCAGGTCGATCGCGAGCCGCGTTCCCGGATCGTGCTGTGTGTGCAGTGCCTTCGCCGCCGCCACCCCGGCTTCCACGAGCGCGGTGCCGATCCCACGGCGGCGGTAGTCGGGGTGGACCCCGCCGTTGATCAGGACCCGGTGGACCTCTTCGGTGGCCGGCTTGTAGCTCACCTTCATGTCGCCGACCATCACGTCGTCGTCGAAGACGCCGAAACTCGCACGCTCCAGATCCAGGTAGGGATCGATCAACTCCTGCAGAGTGTCCTCTTCGGTATAGAGCTGGCCGATCTGGTCGACGGCCTCCATGGCGTTCAGGAGGTCGGCCGCCGCTTTCGCGTCCCCGGTGGTGAGCGACCGCCAGGTAAGGGAGCTGGATTCCTCGGGCATGCGGCCGACCGTAACCGCTGCCCACGCGGGCTGCCATCCGGTTTTTTGGGCGAGTCCGAATTCCCTCGTGCGGACGCATCGGGGATGCGGGCCCCGCCGCGGGCTTGCAGGCTCGGACGGGTGGCCGCCGAAGCCCGGGGGTCGCACGAACGAGCGAAAGGACCCGATCGCCATGCTCTTTACCCCCGTCGCCCCGCCAACCCCGGCCACCCCGACAAGGGACCCGCGCGCCGACGTGATCGAATGCCGGTTCCGACATGAACCGCCGATCCGGTGAGTCACAAACGCGGGCCGAGGCTGCTGCGGGTGGTCGCAGCCACGGCGTTCACGCTCATCGGACCCGCGGCCGCCACAGCCGCCGCGGACACCGCCCCCGGCCCCTCCTCGGCCCCCGCCCAGCCCGGCCTCACGGTCGCGGTCCTCGGCGGCGGCACCCCCGAGGACGAGCGCGCCGCGATCGACTACACGATCGAACTCCGCAACGACGGCCGTCTGCCCTACCGCCACCTCGCGGTCAGCGCCCTGCTCCCGGCCGGTTTCCACGTCCTGAGCGCCAGTCCGGCCCTGGCCGCCAGTCCGGCCCTGGCCGACGCCGCCAGACTCCCCACCTGGATCGCCGACCTGGCCCCCGGCCAGCGCCTGGACCTCCAGGCCCGGATCGTCGCCGGCACCGTCCAGGACCTGGCCGAAGGCACCCCGGCCCCGCTCTCGGAGGCCCCGCTCGACATCGTCGACACCACCGCTCCCGGCGCCGAGGTCTGGTACTCGGTCACCGCCTGCGCCCGCAGCAGCCCCGGCGACCCGCCCGCCGCCTGCGGCCAGTCCACCCAGCTGCTGGTCAAGACCGACGACGACACCCGCCGCGGCATCGACGCCATCGTGCTGCTGCTGGGCCTGCCGGCCGTCGTCGCGGGCCTGGGCGCCTACGCCTGGCGGGCGCGCCGCGACCCGGGCGTCGACCCGTGACGCCGGGCGGCGGGCGCTCGCCGACCTGAAAGTCGTATCGCCGATACCACTTAGACCGGCGGGCGACGTAAGCTCGACACCATGCGCCTGATGAAGTCCACGGACCTGGCCCTGCGCCTGCTGATGCGCCTGGCCGTGGTCCCGCCCGACGCCGAGCCGGACGAACTGCCGACGACCCGCGACGTGGCCGAGGCGATGGGCGCCGCCACCACCCACATGGCCAAGGTCGTCGGCAAGCTCCAGCACCTCGGCCTGGTCCAGGCCCGCCGCGGGCGCGGCGGCGGCCTGGTCCTGACCGCGGCCGGCCGCGCCGCCTCGGTCGGCGCCGTGGTGCGCACCTTCGAAGGCTCCGGCGACCTCGCGGCCTGCGTCGACGACGACGAGCCGTGCCCGATCAACGCCGCCTGCCGCCTGCGCGGCGCGCTGCGGGCCGCCCAGGAGGCGTTCTACACCTCACTCGATCAGCTCAGCATCGAGGATGTCACCGCGGCGCCGACCGGGCCGCTGCTGCTGACGCTCAGCCGTCGGCCGTAGGGCCGGGGCCGGCCGGAAGCCCGGCCCCGGCCCCGGCCCGGCTCAGGCGGAGGCCAGCCACAGGTCGGGCCCGAAGACCTCGTAGTGGATGTCGGCCGCCGGCACGCCCTTGACCAGCAGCTGCTCCCGCACCGACTTCATGAACGGCATCGGCCCGCACAGGAAGGCCGCGGTCCCGGGCGGCACCTCCAGGTCCGACAGGTCCGCGTAGCCCGTCCGGCCCAGCTCGCCGGCGTCCTCCTCGTACCAGTAGTGCGTCGAGCCCGCGGGCAGCTTCTCGGCCAGCGCCGCCTGATCGTCGCGCAGCGCGTGCGCTGCCGGGCTCCGGTCCGCGTGCACCACCGCCACCGGGGCCGGGTGCTCCCGGTCCACCAGCTCGGCCAGCAGCGAGACCATCGGCGTCACGCCGATGCCCGCCGAGGCCAGCAGCAGAGGGCGCTTTGTGGCGGCCGCCGCACCCTCGGACTCCGCGCCATTCAGCGCCGCCTCCAGCACCAAGTCCCCGAACGGCGCCGACAGCCGCAGCACCTGACCGGGCCGGACGTGATCGTGCAGGAAGTTCGAGACCTCGCCCGCCGGGCTCTCCTCGCCGCCGCGCTCCCGCTTCACGCCGATCTGCCGCACCTCCGCGTCCGGCGCCGAGACCAGGCTGTACTGGCGGATCTGGCGCGCGCCGTCAGGCAGCTCGACCTGCACGGAGACGTACTGCCCGGCCTGGAACGGCTGCGGGGTGCCGCCGCCGACCGGCCGCAGCAGGAACGTCGCCACGTCGGCGGTCTCTTCGCGCCGGCCGACGACCTCCCAGTCGCCCCAGGTGCCGCCGACCAGGTAGCCGCGTTCGGCGTAGAGCCGCTCCTCCAGCGCGATCAGCGCGTTCGCCATCAGCCAGTAGACCTCGTCCCAGGCCGCTGCGACGGCGGGCGTCACGGCGTCGCCCAGCACCTCGACGATCGCCTCGAAGAGGTGCTGGTGCACGACCTTGTACTGCGCGGCGCTGACGCCGAGGGAGGCGTGCTTGTGCGCGATCCGCGACAACAGCGCGTCCGGCCGGGTGCCGGGGTGCTCGACCAGGTGCGTGGCGAAGCCGGCTATCGAGCCGGCCAGCGCCCGCCGCTGGGTGCCGGCGGCCTGGTTGCCGCGGTTGAACAGGTCGCGCAGCAGCTCGGGGTGGGCTTCGAAGAGGCGGGCGTAGAAGCGTTCGGTGATGTCCCCGATGGCCGCGCCGACGGCGGGCAGGGTGGCGCGGACGGTGGCGGTGGATTCCTCGGAGAGCAAGGTGACTCCTGACGTGGTGCGGTCGGATCTTCGAACCGCTCGCCACGTTAACATGCATCTGGGATTCCACTTTTAGCGGGGGTCGTTCGGTTGCTGTTCCGTCGCCGGCCGGCGGTCAGTTGAGCATGTCGTCCTTCAGCCCGAGCAGCTCCAACGCGGCGTGGTAGTCCTCCAGCCGGGCTCCGCGCGCCAGCCCCAGGCTGATCGCCGTGCCGACCGCCTCCAGCAGTCCGGCCACCGTCGATCCGTGGCCGCCGGCGGTCAGGAACACCTCCCGGGCCCGGCCGTCCTCGCGGGCCACGGTCACCCGCCCGCCGTACCCGCCGACCACCACGCTGACCGTCTCCGACGAACGTTGACGGGGCAGCCTGACCTGGGTCATCGAGGATCTCCTCAGGGTTCTGGCACCGGTCGTGGCGGCCGGCGCCGAAGGATGAGGACGGCAGGCTATCGCCTCGCCCGGGCCCGTCCCGCGTCGTCCGGTCGAACTGGCGTGTCGGGTTGCAGGGCCCTGATGAACACGCGAAAGACCGCCGGGCGGATGGCCCGGCGGTCTCAAGCGGTGCTTCGCGGTATTCAGTTCTTTCGGAGCCCGCCGTGTCCCGCTCACGCGGCCAGCGCGTGCGCCTGCCCGCCGCGCCCGGCGGCCATGCCCCGCTTGGCGGCCATCGCGCCGGTCCGGCCCAGCAGCATCGCGATCGCCATCACGACCAGCGTGTCGGTCAGCGCGTCCACGGTCACCTGGTGCTCGACCATCCACCGGCCCAGGCTCTGGGTGAACCAGTGCTGCGCGCCGTAGGAGAAGGCCAGCCGGGCGCCGATGACGCCGGTCCACAGGGCCGCGTAGGCCGCGCCGGTGTGCGTGTAGACCTTGCCGGTGGCCTCCTCGCGCCGCACCTTCAGCAGCGCCGCCGCGGCCAGGCCGAGCATCAGGCCCAGCGCCGCGCCGCCGAGCTCCAGCGCCAGCCCGGTCCCGGTGGTCGCCGGGTGCTTGACGTAGATCGGAACGATCACCGCGGCCACGATGGCCGGCCGCAGCAGGCGCGCCTTGGTGACCTCCCGGCGCCCGAGGTCGGTCCCCAGGACCGAGGCCAGGACGACGATGTTGACGATCCAGACGCTGATGTCCATTTCCGTTTTCCCCTCTAGTGCCGCTCCGTGTCTTGCCGACATCTAGAGATTCGCAGCTCAGAGGGTGCAACGGCGTCCACCCGGGGGTGGAAGGGGGGTGGAACCCGGGTGGATGGAGCGACGGTCAGCTGCCGCCGCTGTCCTTGCTGTCGCCGGCAGCGTTGCTCTCGCCGGTGTCCTTGTTCCCGCTGGTGTCCTTGGTCGGGCCGGCCGTTTCGCTCCCGCTGGCGGCTCCGCTGCCTCCGCTGCCTCCGACGACGAACACGCCGGCCCCACCGCCGCCACCGCCGCCACCCGCGTTGGCAGCGGCCGCGGCTGCGGCGGTCGCGCCACTGGCGGTCGTCGACGGATCCGGCAGGTGCGTGAGCTTCGAGGTGTCGAGGAACAGGCCGCCGAACGCCGTCGTCAACGCCGTCAGCGCCGCGGCCGCGTTCACGTGCCGCTGGCCGTCGATCCCCAAGGCCAGCGCCCCACTGACGATGGCGCCACCGCCGATCGCCACCGCGGCGAGCCACAACGCGTCGAACTTCGTCTGCAACCCCTCCGCGGCGCCCCTCGCGGCCGCCACATCCTTGATCGGATTCAGCACGCCACCCAGAAACGCCGAACCGGCGATCCCCGCGAACTGCCCGACATCCGGCAGGTTCAGCGGCGTGCACCGCCACGAGACTGCCCCCAACGCGACCGCGACGGCCCCGAACGTCAGCAGTTGGATGGCGCGGGAGATCCGGCTGCTCGGTGCGAAGGCGTTGCCCATACTCACCCTCCCTGGTCTGCGGTAAACCACATCGTTGTCCTACGCCGCGTCGCGGACAAGGGATGGATTCCCTACTGAATCAGGGAGTTGGGAAAGAGGAGATCAGGATTCTGTTACGGAATGATGACGGCCCGGGGGCGGCGCGCCCCGCCCGATCGCCCGAACCCGCCGGTCACCACCCCTTCTCCCCAGGGTTACCCATGAGTACGATCGCCGGTCATGACGATCACCGACCTGCCCCCGGCGGCCCGCCGCGCAGCCATCGCCTACGCGGTGCTCAGCGTGACGAACATCGTGCTGTCCGACGCCGGCGTGCGGGTCGGCGACTGGATCACGAAGCCCATGCTGATGCCGCTGCTCGCGGTCTTCACCTGGTACGCCGCCAAGGCCGCGACCGGCGCTTCTGCTTCTGCCACTGCTTTCACCTCCACCTCCAACTCCACTTCCGCTTCCACCTCTAACTCCGCCTCCAACTCCGCTTCCGCCTCTGCTTCCGCTTCTGCCTCCGTCTCTGCCTCTGCCTCTGCCGGTTCTCTGGCCGTTTCTTCCGGCGCTTCCGGCGCACTTTCTCCCGCGTTCCTCCGCTCCGACCTCCGCCTCCCCCTCGCCGGAATCCTCCTCGGCGGCGCCGGCGACACGGCGTTGATCGGCAAGGGCAACTGGTTCCTCGTCGGCATGGGCTGCTTCGCCGCCGGCCACGTCTGCTATCTGCTGACGCTCCGCCGCCGCGGGGCGCTCGCTGCCGTCGGTCGCCCCGCGCTCGGCGGCTACGCCGCCGCCTGGGTCGTGCTGCTCGCCCTGTGCTGGTCGGGCCTCGGCTCGCTGCTGGTGCCCGTCGTGGCCTACAGCCTGCTCCTGGTCGGCATGGCGCTGGCCGCGTCCGGCTTGTCCCGCACCGCTGCGATCGGCGGCGCGCTGTTCCTCATATCGGACGCCTTCATCGCCCTCGATCTGGCGAAGGTTCACCTGCTGCCGCACCAGAGCACCCTCGTGATGCCGACCTATGTCGCCGCACAGTTCCTTCTGGCGCTGGCCTGGTCCGGTGTCGCCCCGGCACGGCGATCACAGAACCCTGTTCTCAACTACGCAGTCTGATACGCCGCTCTACTGCCTACCGCCCTACCGCCCTGCCGTCGCCGCAGCGCCGGATCGAGCAGAGCTGGCGGCGTGTCGCTTTTCTCCCCCGGAGCCAGGTCGACGCCCGGTGCGACGACGCCGTCGATGGCGTCCAGCACCTCCGCGGACAGCACGACATCGGCCGCGGCGAGCTGCGAACGCAGGTGCTCCACGGTCCGGGGACCGATGAGCGCGGACGTGACGGCCGGATGCGCGGTCACGAAGCCCAGCGCGAGCTGGACCAGCGCCAGTCCGGCGTCGTCGGCGATCGCCGCGAGCTGCTCGACCGCCGCCAGCTTGGCCTGGTTGGCCGGAACGGTCAGGTCGAAGCGGCCGGCGGTGAACGCGTGCCGCGACCGGTTGGTCGCGATCTCCCGGCCCTCGCGGATCGCCCCCGACAGCCAGCCCGACGCCAGCGGGCTCCACGCCAGGATCCCGAGGCCGTGGTCCTCCGCCGCGGGCAGCACGTGCGCCTCGACACCGCGCTGCAAGATCGAGTACGGCGGCTGCTCGGTGACGAACCGTCCCAGACTGTGCTCCCGCGCGGCCCACTGGGCCTGCACGATCCGATAGGCCGGGTAGGTCGAACTGCCGAAGTGCCGGATCTTGCCCGCGCTCCGCAGATCGGTCAGCGCGGACAGCGTCTCCTCGTCGCTGGTCGTCGGGTCCCACCTGTGAATCTGATACAGGTCCACGTGATCGACGCCGAGCCGGCGCAGGCTGTCCTCAAGTGCCGTCACGAGCCACCGCCGCGACGCCCCACGCCGATTGCGGTCCTCGCCCATCGGCAAGAACGCCTTGGTGGCCAGGACGATGTCGTCCCGCCGACCACTGATGGCCTTGCCGACCATCACCTCCGAGTCGCCGCCGCTGTAGGCGTCGGCGGTGTCGATGATGTTGACCCCGGCCTCCAACGCCGCGTCGACGATCGCGGTGGCCTCCTCCTGCGTGGTGCGGCCAATGGCCCCGAAGTTCATCGCGCCGAGCGCGAGCGAGCTGACCTGGATCCCGGTACGGCCAAGAGTGCGGTACTGCATGGGTGTAGTCCTCCATGGCAAGATGGAAACGGAACAACGTTCCGCTAAGAACGATACGGAACAACGTTCCGTTTATCAACCGCCCCCGCGACCTCCTGGGAGACGAGCGCCTTGACCGACCTGAAACCCAAGCGCGCCGACGCCCGCCGCAACGAGAAGTCCCTGCTCGAAGCCGCCGCCGCGGTCTTCGTGGAACAAGGCGTCCAAGCCCCGGTCCGCGACATCGCCGCCAAAGCCGGCGTCGGCACCGGCACCATCTACCGCCACTTCCCGACCCGCGGCGACCTTGTCACGGCCGTCTACCGTCACCAAGTGGAAGCCTGCGCCGAAGCCGGCCCCACCCTGCTGGCTGGCAGCACCGACCCCCACACCGCCCTCGCCCGCTGGATCGACCTCTTCGTCGACTTCCTCGTCACCAAGCACGGCCTCGCCGCCGCCCTCCACCCCGACAACACCGAGTTCGACACCCTCCACACCTACTTCCTGGACCGCCTGGTCCCGGTCTGCGCCGACTTGATCACCGCGGCCAAAGCCACCGGCGACATCCATCCCGACACCACCGCCTACGAACTCATGCGCGCCGTCGGCAACCTGTGCATCGGCGCGGGCGAGGATCCGCGCTATGACGCGCGGCGAGTGGTGGGGTGGTTGGTGGGCGGGTTGCGGATGGTGGAGTGAGGGGTGCGGGGTCCCCGAGAATGGCGGAGTGTCGGACATCCTGAGCCTGGATCAGGCCATCGCAGCATTCGACCGTGCCGGCCGTGCTCACCTTCTGCAAGCAGCCGAAGAGGAACGAGCGCGGGTCATGAAGGAGTTTCCTCTGGCCCTCTGGCACGATCTGCCGTTGCACAGATACGCGCTCGGCACGACTCCCGACGACGGTCTGTTCGGGTCCCCGTTCTGCAAGGTCATGGAGTACGAGACGCCGACGCTCGGCTCCATCAAGGGCGGCAGCGCCAGCAAGCACATCATGTACCTGGCCAGGTCCGGGGGCTGGCGCCTGGCCAGACCGTTGGAGGGCATGGTCCCGGATCGGGCGTGGCAGGAACTGCGGTCCTGCTTCGACCTCGCGTTCCACGTCGTCGGCCTCAGGAATTTTGATCGGCTGGACGACGTGCCGCTGCTCACGTACGGGCAGGCGTTGGTGACCAAGACTCTGGCGACGTATTTCCCCAACGATTTCATGCCCATCTACTCGCATGCGCACTTGCGTGACTTCATCTACCTCTTCGATGAGGACGCACGCATAGGCCAACAGCAGGACGAACGGACGTGGCGCCTCAACCGCCGTCTGCTGCACCTCGCCGAGAGCCATCCGGTCCTGGCGGAGTGGAGCCCGCTAGAGGTCGCGGTCCTGCTCTACGAGTACTTCTCCCCGGCGGCCGAACGACCGGTCGTGATCAAAGTCGCGCCCGGGGAGAACGCGGTCTGGTGGGATGCCTGCCTGGCGAACGGTTACATGTCGGTCGACTGGCATGAAATCGGTGACCTGTCGCAGTATTCGTCGAACGTCGAGGTCCGGGATGCGCTCTCCGCGCTGTGGCCCAACGTCAACCACACGCGCACCGCCAACTCGCTCATCCAGTACCGCGACCTGCGCCCCGGAGACCGGATCGTCGCGAACAAAGGGCTGTCGGAGGTCCTCGGCATCGGGACCGTCACCCACGGCTACTCGTTCGACCCCGGCCACAGCGGCGGCCATTTGGTCGCCGTGGACTGGGACACCTCCTACGCCCAGCGGCTGCGCCAACCACAGGGCGGCTGGCGCGGCACCTTCGCGAAGGTCGATGACCGGTTGCTCCGCCAGCTTGAACGCGGACGCGCGACGCGGCCCGTTTCCCAGCAGCACGCGCTCTTTGACGCCCAGCTGCATCGCCGTTCGCGAGCGGTTCTGTCCGATGAGACGGCCGTCAGCGAGGCCATCGGCGTCGGCCGGGTCGTCGGCCAGGCTGGCAACCGGGCCGGCAATCGGGTCGTCAACCGGGTCGTCAACCGCAACGAGCTTCCCGAAGCGGTCCGCCGGGTCTGGAACGCCTTGGACCGCAAGGGCCAGGTGATTCTCTTCGGACCTCCCGGCACGGGGAAGACGCGGCTCGCGTTCGATGTGGCGCTGGCCATGTCGGGCGACCCGGAAACGATCGAGGCGTCGCCGGCCGAGCGCGACGAAGCTGTCCGACGCTTGTTGTCCGACGACGCCGGCGGCAACCGCGCCGTTCCGCCGGTGCAGCTGGTGACCTTCCACCCGTCCTACGGCTACGAGGACTTCGTCGAGGCCTACAAACCCGCGGAATCCGCTGCCGGGGGCTTGGCGCTGAGGCGGACCGACGGCCTGTTCCACAGGCTGTGCAAGGAAGCTGAAGGCCATCCCGACACCACGTACCTGCTCATCATCGACGAGATCAACCGGGGCGACCTGCCGCGGATCTTCGGCGAGTTGGTGACCTTGCTGGAGAAGGACAAGCGCGGGATGGCCGCGCGGCTGCCTTTGTCGGGCCGCACGCTCACGGTGCCTTCGAACCTCCGGATCATCGGCACCATGAACACCGCCGACCGCAGCGTCGGCCACCTGGACGCGGCGATCCGCCGCCGGTTCGCTTTCGAGGAGGTCCCTCCGGATCCGGAGGCCGTGGCCGGCACGGTCGGTCCGCTGGACCTGGCCGACTTCCTGGTCGGCCTCAACGACCGGATCGCCCGCGAGATCGACGCCGATCACCAGCTCGGCCAGGCCTTTCTGCTGGACGGCAGCGAGCCGTTGTCCTCGGAGGAGCAGTTGGAGGCCGCGTTCTACGGCGACATCGTGCCGCTGCTGGAGGACTACGCGTTCGGGAGCCGTGATCTCTTGCTCCGGCTTCTTGGTGAGGGGCTGCTGGACCCGGCGACGGGTCGGCCGGCGCGCCTGGGCCCGGGCGAGTTGGCGGCGGCGCTGGACGCGGAGTTCGCGGACAGTGCCGCCGGGCCCGGGCGCTTCGATGACTTCGGTGGGTGAGTTTGGTGACTTCGGTGACTTCGGCAGCTTCGGTGACTTCGATGTCTGACGGCGTGCCGCTGGGCCGGTCGGCCGGGAGTCGAGCGGCGTCGGGTGCGGACGACGATCGCCTCGAACTGCGGCTCGCGGAGTACTCGTCAGCCATCGTTCCTTACGACCGGCTGACGTCGGCCGACCGGCGTCGCCTCGCCGATCTTGAGGCGAGGAAGGCGTTGCGGGTCACCGAAGCACGTCATGGTTGGCAGATCACCGCTGACGCCGTGGTGGGTGTCCTTGTGCTCGACCGAGTCCGGCTGGTGATCGACCCGAAGTTGGCGATCAGCGGCGACCAGCTCATCAGGTGGCTCCGGTATGCGCTCGCCACGCCGGTCCCGCATCAACCCTCCCTCCGCCGTTGGCAGACCAGCCGGCATGGCATCGCGGACCTCATCGCCGCGGAGCTGGTTGCCGAGTGCCGCGAGCTGCTGCGCGGCGGCCTTCGGCGAGACTATGTGCCTCGGTCGGGCGTCGACACGGTCCTTCGGGGACGTCTCGACGTCACATCGCAGATCACACGGCGGTTCGGTCAGATCGACAGGCTCCATGTCCGTACTTTTGACCGTGAGACGGGAATCTGGGAGAACGAGCTGTGCGGGGCGGCGCTACGCGTCGCCGCGCGCATCACCAGCAACGAGGTTCTGGCTCGGGATATCGCAACCATCGCGACTCAGTTTCCTGATTCGCCGCGGCTCGAACCGGTCCTGCGAAAGCTCGATCGCTCCCGCTATAACCGGCTCAACTCCCGCTATCGCGTAGCCCACACCTGGTCTGAACTGATTCTGCGTGGTGGGGGAGTGACCGATCTGCTGGCGGACACCGGGCAGGCTGCCGATAGCTTGCTGCTTCGTATGAGCGCGCTCTGGGAGGCGGTTGTTCGTGCACTGGTACAGGACGTTGTCCGTCCTCTTGGGGGCGTTGTGACGGACAGCAGCCGGGGGCAGGGCATCACTATGACTGGTGACCTGGCCTCCCGATCGCCGTTCAGGCCTGATGTTCTCGTCCGATTCGGGCCCAGCTCGGCGCCTGCGTATCTCCCGCTTGATGCGAAGTACAAGTCCTATGACGCGCGGCGCGTCAGTTCTCGTGACGTCCATCAACTTCTTACTTATGTTGACGGCTACACGGCCACTGGTTCGGCTGCAATCGTCTATCCGTCAGAGGCCGGTGCCATTCAACGCCGTCTTGATGTCAAAGGCCCGCGCGGGAAGCTCGGCACGATCGCCGTGCTTGGTCTCGACGTCCGACAGGCGCCGATCGATGCTGCGGAGCCGCTTCGTCGGTTTCTGCGCGCGGCAATGGACCAGCATCAGTCCTAGGCCGCGCGCCAGGCCCGCCACTCCAGCGTCCGCGGCAGATCCGCCGCATCGATCCGCGCCGTGTACAGCGCACCATCCGGACCCACCGCTGCCACCACCGCGAGTCCGTGCGCGTCGGTCGCCAACGCCGGCCGGTGAATCGGCCCGGGTCCGCCGACCCAGCGTCGGACCCCCTTCTGCTGTCCGAGGTTCGGCTGCCACACGGTCTCGACCAGACCGTGGCGACCGCGCTGAGCGACGAACGCGCCGTTTCCGTGAGGTTGAAGGGCCATCACGCCGAAGCCGCCGGTGCCGCCGAGGTCGACGGGGACTTGTCCCCAGGCGCCGTCCGGCGGGCGGGATCGCACGGTCAGCTCGCCGGTGTTCGCCTGGCGGGCCGCCATCAGCATGCAGCCGTCGTGTCGGGTCCTGACCGTCGGCGGATCGCCTAGCGGAGGCAGGTAGGTCCGGACCGCTCGCGGCTCGCCGTCGGCGCCGATCCGCCAGGTCCAGAACGCGTGGCCGTTGGCGTGCAGCTCGACGTCACCCGTTCGAGTGATGGTCGCGGTCAGGCCGTCCCGGACCTGGTGGCCGCCGATGTCGCGCCAGTCGCTCCAGGGTGGCGCGTCGGGGGCCGGGCCGTTTGCCGGGCCGTTTGCCAGGTCGCGATGGCGCCACGACACCGAGTTGTCGGCGTTGCGCGCGAAGACGTGGAGCACCCCGCGGCCGTCCACCGCCGCTTCCGGACAGCCGACGGCGTGCGCGTCCATCGACCTCGGCCCGGTCGGGGCGCCGAGGCTGGTCCACGGCTGGAACGTGCCGTCCGCGCGCTCGCTCGTCACCACGATCTCGTGCGTCCAGGTACCTCGATCGGGGTCGGTGATCGCCCGCAGGCCGGCGAGATGGGCCCGGCCGGAGCCGTCGACGGCCACGGACACGTGCGGGGTCAGCGCTGCCGCGGTGTTCTGGTCGGGGCGCCGGGGCGTTACGCCGAATGGGGAACTTTGGGAACCTTGCGCGCCGCCCTCGACATTCGCGGCGCTTGCCACACTCTCGATGCCGACCGCCACGTCGAACCGCCCGCTCCCGGCTGCTGTCTCCCGCCACACCACCGCCTGCCCGCCGACCACCGCGAACGCCCGCAACCGCCCCGCCGGATCGAGGCGGAGCCAATCGGTGGTGCCCGGATGCCGCAGGTTCGTGCTCTGGGACCACCCAGGACGTGCCGCGTCGCCCCCGACCGTCTGGTCCCCGCAGCCCACCGGATCCCCGCAACGCCGCCGGTCGGCCCAGCCGTAGACCCCGAGGAACTTCAGCTTCTCCCGGGCGTTGGGCCCACCGAGGTTGTGCTTCCAGCGGGCGTTCCCGTAGCCGATGTACGAATCCAGGCCCACCTCGGACGGGCCGCGGCGCGCGCGGTGGTCCGCGTACGCCGCATAGGTGAACCAGGCGGTCGCGGTGTGGTCCTCGTTGTCGGTGTGGACGCCGGAGTCGGTCGCCCAGACCCGCTCCTGCGGGCCCATGCCGCGCCGCTCGGGGTCCGGGTCCATGGTGCGGATCACGGTCGGGGCGAAGCGGTCCATCAGGTCGGTCAGCGTGCCGACGAGCTGGTCCCGGGTGTAGACGCCGCCGCTGACCGCGTCCTCGTCCGGGCGCAGGACCGGGCGGGTGGTCTCGGTCCCGTGGTAGAGCGCGGCCAGCGGGGTGTGGTTCTCGTCGCCGGGGACCGAGCCCCAGTAGCCGCCCATCGAGATGTCCAGGAAGACCAGCCGGACCTGCGGATTCGCCCGCAGCTCGCACAGCCGGGCCGCACCCCCGCGGGTGACCAGCGCCGTGGTCCGCCACGGGTCGTCCTCGTCCGCGCCGGCCATGCGGGCGTATGCGGAGCGCAGGCCGTGCTGCCGGGCCGCCGCGAACCGGGCGCCGCCGCCGGCCTCGGCCGCGGTCAGCACCACGGTGGTCACCTCGCCGCCGGTGCGGACCGAGTCGGCGACGTCGGGGTTCAGGAAGTAGAGGTCGTCGTCGGGGTGGGCCACGACCTGCAGGAACGCGACGCGGCCGGTGAGCCGCGCGGGGCGGGGGAGCCGCTGGTCGGCGGCGTCCGTGACCGCGCCGTCGGCGCCCAGGACGCCGGTCGCGAGCAGGCCCATGCCGAGCAGTCCCACCTCGCGTCGCGACACGTTGGGCATCTGGACTCCCCGTGATTGCTGGCTTCCCCCTGACCTTCCCCGGACGATAAGCCAGACGCGCAGGTCAGCCACGGGGTTGCTCGGGGTGCGTCACCCCACACGGGGACTCGGCGTCCGCCATAGGGGTGAGGGCACAAAAGCGACGCCCCCGATCCGGCGATCCGGATCGGGGGCGACGGGGACGTCTTTGTCGCTGGTTCAGCTGGTGTCGTTCAACTGGTGGCGTTCAGCCGGGGCCGGTCAGACCTGGCCGGCCTTCTCCAGCGCGCTGCAGCAGGTGTCGACGATGAGCCGCGTCACGACGTACGGGTCGATGTTCGCGTTCGGGCGCCGGTCCTCGATGTAGCCCTTCTTGTCCACCTCGACCTGCCACGGGATGCGCACCGACGAGCCGCGGTTCGACACGCCGTAGCTGTACTCGCTCCAGGGCGCGGTCTCGTGCTGCCCGGTGAGGCGGTCCTCGATGCCGGCGCCGTAGGCGCGGACGTGCACGGCGGGCTTGTCCCCCTCGCCGAGGGCCTCGCACGCGGTGATGATCGGGTCGTAGCCCTCGCGCATCGCCTTGGTGGAGAAGTTGGTGTGCGCGCCGGCGCCGTTCCAGTCGCCCTTCTGCGGCTTCGCGTCGAAGGACACCGTGACGCCGAACTCCTCACCCGTACGGAGCAGCAGGTACCGCGCCACCCACAGGTGGTCGGCCACCTCCAGCGTCCCGGCCGGGCCCACCTGGAACTCCCACTGCCCGGGCATGACCTCGGCGTTGATGCCGGAGATCTTCAGCCCGGCCGCGATGCAGTAGTCGAGGTGCTTCTCGACCAGCTCGCGCCCGAACACCACATCGGCACCCGCACCGCAGTAGTAGGGACCCTGCGGGGCGGGGAAACCGCCCTCCGGGAACCCGAGCGGCCGGCCGTCCCGGAACAGCGTGTACTCCTGCTCGATCCCGAACCACGACTCCTGCTCGGCGAACCGCTCCGCGACCTCCCGCGCCTCCGCCCGGTTGTTCGACTCGTGCGGCGTGAAGTCGATGTTCTCCACCTCGCACAGCACCAGCACCGAGTCCCCACCCCGAATCGGGTCCGGACACGTGAACACCGGCCGCAGCACCCGGTCCGACGACCGCCCCTCAGCCTGCGACGTCGACGAACCGTCGAAGCCCCACACCGGCGGCACAGCCCCGTCCTCCAGCACCCGCGTCTTCGACCGCAGCCCAGCAGTAGGCCGCACCCCGTCGACCCAGATGTACTCAGCCTTGTAGACCATCAGTCGTCCCTCACCACTAGTGAACCCACCGGCCCGGACCAGCCCCGCGCCCCACCGGCAGCATCACCACCCCCCAAGTCCCCCCCGTTTCACCCGTGTTAACGGCAGATCAACTGACCGACGATGACCCCACCACCACCCACGGTGATCACCACCACCCCCTCCCCGTCCCACCCCCCACACC